>NZ_JAGUQP010000018.1 GCF_018704065.1 Desulfovulcanus ferrireducens
AAAATTGTTCTTGAAAACAAAATAAACTAACCAATAAATTTTAACCATTAACTATTGACAAAAAACACAGTTGCTGAGTTAATTTGCAAGCGCATTTTCTTCAATGCTAACAAAGAGTTGGACACATCTAAGGCTTGCTTGCGGGCTGTGCATAATGGGGTTAGTTAATAGAATATTATTTAACGCCTTTTCTGTTGTTATGATGGGTTTCGAAAGTTCGATGGAATAACCTCCCTATGCACAGCACTTCCGCAATTTTCGCCAAGATGTGTTACCCAACCCGTTTGTAATGCATTTCAGAAAATGCACTCTTCAATTGTGCAGTAATTTTAGGATGTTAATCATGTCAGAGTTGAGTTAACTGACCAGCCTCTAGAGGTGACGCTGAAACTGACAAATTTTGTCTAGGCTAATGGGGTAAGTTCACTAATTAATGAGATTGATAGAAAAAATGTCATTGACGAATACACTACTTACGGGGTGGTATATCTGCTCCGCAGAATTTACAGCGCACTCTTTCCCGTCTTTTGCTCGCAGGGACAACCTGGTTTCTCTTGCACTTAGGGCATGTGCGTTTGAGGCCAAGAAGAGTACCGATAGCTGCCGGTATAAATAGTAGATTCATGACCCCTCATTTTTTTCGTGTGAATATGAAAATATGTTAATAGCTTCTGATATTTGCTCAGAAGAGCCAAGGACAAAAAGCACATCGTTGGACTGAAGCTGCATGTCTGCTCCGGGGTTGGACAATATTTGTGAATCCCGTCGTATTGCCACTACGGAAACCCCATAACGCCTTCTTAACTCGATCTGGGCAAGGGTTTTCCCAATTAGCGTTGAGCCTTGCGGGATTCTAAATGTACTTATATTGACATCATGAAGCTGAAGTTTCAAGTCAGAAAAAGATGCCGACGCTTTAGAAAGACTCCGAAACATCTCGTAACCATCTGCTCGCACCTCAGCAACCAGCCTTTCGATTTCATCTCTGGGCACAAGATATTTCGTCAAAACCCGAGTAAAGATTTCTACTGATGTCTCAAACTCTTCCGGGATGACGTCGTCGGCCCCTAATTCATACAGAGGCTTCATCTCTTGGAGATAACGGGTTCGTACGATCAAATGAAGTTTCGGATTAAGTCTCCGAATGACTTCAGTAATTCTGCGGGTTGCCGTTGGATCGTTAATAGCAACTACAACAATTCTCGCATCTTTAATGCCTGCGTACTGAAGTGTGGTCTCCCGGGTTGCATCGCCATAATGAATTGGTTCACCCTTTGCTTGTTCGCTTCTTACTGTTTCGGGGTTCATCTCAATGATTGCATAGGGGATGCCAGCTACTCTGGCGGCTCGTGCTACATTTCTCCCGTTCACTCCGAAGCCGATGATAATAAGGTGGTCTTTCCTGTCCATGACCTCTATGTCTGAAACAGGATAAAAGCCTGACACTAATCTTTTCGGCAGAGGCAACCGCAGGATGATATCCACTAGGCGGGGTGCCAAGGGTATAATGAAGGGTGTCGCCGCCATGCTAAGAACAGAGACAGATAGAAACAGCTGGTAAATATTTCCAGCAAGTAAACCGTGTTCAACACCGGCTCTTGATAAAATGAAAGAAAACTCACCGATCTGGCCGAGTGCAAAGCCGACTAAAATTCCGGTGCGAAGTGGGAATCCCAGTAAAATGGTAACAGAACCAGCGATGATGGCTTTCAAAACCAAAACGCTTAGTGTAATCAGCGTGATGATTCCTGGCTGCTGGAAGAGAAAACCGACATCAAGCATCATGCCAATGGAGACAAAAAAGAAGGTTGTAAAGACATCCCGAAAGGGTAAAATATTCCCGAGTGCATGGTGGCTGTATTCAGATGCAGAAATGACCAGTCCTGCTAAAAACGCGCCCAGGGCAAGTGATAGCCCTGCCTTGGAGGTTAGCCACGCAACCCCAAAGCATATTACAACCACGCTTAACAGGAAAAGTTCATGATTACGTGTTCTGGCGATTTGATACATCACCCGGGGAACAATCCATCTTGCAGAGACTATCACCAACAGTATGATGCCGATTCCTTTGGCCAGAAGAACGAGGAGGGATTCGCCTAAATTCCCAGTTGCTCCAGCCAGTAGCGGCGTGACCAAGATCATCGGAACAACAATAATATCCTGGAAGATAAGGATGCCAAGAGTTGTACGTCCGTGAGGGCTATCAACTTCGGCTCTTTCTTGGATTAGTTTGAGTACAATCGCCGTGCTACTCAGGGCTACGAGAAATCCGATAAAGACCGCCTCACCAAAAGCCTGGCCAAACTGCCTGGCTATGAACAAAGTAGCCGAAAAGGTTAACAACACCTGAAGCGAGCCGCCCAGCAAAACGGACTTCCTGATTTGCAACAGCCTTTCAAGCGAGAACTCGATCCCGATAGTAAAAAGCAATAACACAATACCTATTTCGGCTAAAATTTCAACTTCATGAATTGCCTCAATCAGTCCAAGTCCGTACGGCCCGACAAATATACCCGTAAGGAGGAAACCCACAACCGTCGGCAGGCGAAGTTGATGGCATATAAAGAGGACAGCAATGGACAGCCCAAATATGATGACTATGTCATTTAGCAGTGGTATTTCCATATTCTAATTTCATCTGTGTCTGGAGATATGTATCATAAGTTGAGTTGAGAATTTTGGGTTGTCGCATCCTCTAGGGAATGGGGCCAAAGTTTGTTCTCACAATGGTAGCTTAACATATCAAAGCTTAGGCTACATCTTTTTTGACAAACACCGGTGGTCTTTTCTCCTTTTTTGGGAGATCATTATAACAAAAAGGGGCGCCTTCTGGCGCCCCTTTTTGACTAAATATTATTTACCTAGCTTACCAGCCCAGGACATAGTAACGTACATAGATATAAACCATGGCTAAGGCAATGGTCATTATGGTTACTGGCACACCATATTTTAAAAAGCGGATAAAGGTAATTTTATGTCCTGCCTTTTCGCTCATACCAACGACAATAACATTGGCTGAGGCCCCAATGGGAGAACCGTTACCGCCCAGACAAGCGCCTAAGGCCAAGGCCCACCAGACCGGCATCATGGCTGCATGCTGGATGTGTTCCATCGTTGCTGCGTCAGTTAAGCCGTAAACCTTGTGGACCATATCAATGAGCAAGGGGTTCATGGTGGCCACAAAGGGGATATTGTCCACAATAGCTGAGGCAATTGCAGAGAACCAGACCAGGACCATGGACAGGGTGAGCATGTTATCCGGTTGGGGATTGGTTATTTGGATCATTTTTTGCGACATGAGCTCAATAAGCCCGACCTTGACCGTGCCGCCAATGATGATGAACAGGCCAATAAAGAAGAAAATGGTTGGCCATTCCACTTCGGCCAGGATTTCATGCGGCTCTTCTCCGGAGATGAGCAACAATGTGGCTGCACCCATCAAGGCTACTGTGGCCGGTTCATAGTGAAATACCCCATGCAGAATAAAGCCGATAACAGTTAGCCCTAGAACAAAGAGCGATTTTTTAAGCAAAAGAGGGTTTTTTATAAGCTCGTTTTCATTCATGGCCATGACGCGTTCTTTGTTTTTCTGCTCAACATGAAGACGCTTGCCAAAAATGATTTTCCAGCAAAGCATCCAGATAATAAAGATGATGATAACGGCCGGGGTTAGGTGGATAATAAAGTCCATAAAGTTTAGCCCCGCTTTAGATGCGATCATGATATTTGGTGGGTCACCAATTAACGTGGCAGTCCCGCCAATATTTGAAGCCAGGGCTTCGGTAATCAGGTAAGGAACCGGATCCACTTCCAGTTGCTCTGCAATTAACAGAGTTACCGGAGCCAGAAGAAGAACAGTGGTTACATTGTCCAGAAAGGCCGATCCAATAGCCGTAATCACGGCAAAGATGGCCATTATGGTATATGGTTCTCCTTTGGCTACCTTGGCAGATTTGATGGCTACGTATTGAAAAACCCCTGTTTTGGTCATAACATTGATGATGATCATCATTGAAATGAGCAAAAAGATAACGTTCCAATCTACACCAAGCTCAATGTCGTGCAGTGCTTCGTGTTGCAAAAGGATTTTTGTAATTAAAACCAGGGCAGCTCCAAACAGCGCCACTTTGGTCTTATGTACCTTTTCAGATACAATTACCGCATAAGATATGACAAAAATTAAGGTTGCCGTCCAAAACATTTATTCCCTCCCGTTTTTTGCAATTTTGATGCTTATGTAATTGAGCATTGGCGGTTTAAAAAATCGAATATTGGAGATAGATTAATTGCATGGTTCTTTTTGTAAATTAAGATTTGAACTTTACTCGAATTTATAAAACTTTTCACATAGAACAACTTTAGTCATTATTTCCTTCGTTTTGGAGATTATACAGATATTTTTTCTTATCTTCTTCCTTTTTTATCTTGGCCAGGTCAACTGTTTGTAGTTTTTTAAGATTACAGTTTAAACAGGTTTTGACCATATAGTTTAAAATGTCTCGTCGATGGACTTCACCCAGAAGTACGCCATCTTCATCCAGTACTGGGAGGGCATTTATTCTTTTTTCCACAATCAGAGCTTCTGCTTCCATGGCATGGTCTGTAGGTCTCAATGCTGTAAACTCAGTGATCATAATTTCTTTAGCTGTTTTACTTCTAGCAGCTTTTATACATTTTTTTAAAAAGTCATCACTGTCACTAAGGGAGCGGAGCAGATTGGAATCAATATAGCTTGGTAAAACGACCTTTAGGAGGTCATAACCTGTAATAATTCCTTTTAGTTTCAATTCGTCATCAACAACATATACTTGTCTGGGAGCTAGTTCAGCTATTTTACACATTAGTGTTTCAAAGTCACAGTTTGGGCTGACCAGCACCAGATTGGTGCGCATGATTTTCGAGATTAACATCTTCTCCTCCAAGGGGTTATTGGTTAAATGAGTAGTTGAGTGGGTAAAAGGTTGAGTAGTGGGGGAGTGGGGCAATTCTTCAAATTCCCCCTTTACCTACTCAACCCAATTAAGTCACTCAACTAATCTCCAGGTGCTTTATGTCTAGGGTTGGATATAGTCCCTTTAAAGGCCCGTCCGGATAAGGCTGGATAATATTAAAAGTAATGTCCTGTCCTTTTTGGGCATGCCCCTCTCCGTTTTTGCCGTCATAAAAAGCGCCATTGGCCTCTAATATATGTTCCAGGCGGTGTTTAAAGCCCTCAACAAATGCTTTGCCATTGCCCTGAAAAATCATGGCTCCTTTTTCTACTTTGCTGTCAACCCTAGCAAGTTCATCCAGATCAATGATATGTTTTTTTAAGTCTTCCCGGGAGCGAATAAGTCCCCAAATGAGATGGTTGGCCGGTATCTCCAGTGGTTCCTGGGCATCAATAATACAATGGGGCATGACAATGCTTCCCTCACCGATTGTGATAGGGGCATCTTTTTTCCCACAGACAAAGGAGTTGAATCCGACAAAGATGTTTTGTCCGAGTTTGGTATGGATGACTTTGCCGCCGTGAGCAGTAATATTGTTACCTTCAAGAGTTGAATTTATGATATAACAGTTTTCCTGGGCATTGGAGCCTTTGCCAAGAAAAGCGTTTTCCAGATAGGCCCTTTGTGCTACAAGGACATTTTCACCGATTTGCACATCCCCTTTAACCACGGCATAGGGACTGACTGAAGCTCCCTTTGCTGATGGAAGGGCTCCGGACGGGACATGTTCAAAAATATCTTCAAAGTCTTTTTTCCGGCTTTCAACAAAGTCTATGAGAATTCCCTTAGGCTGTTCTCCAGGCTTTAAGCTGATATAGGTCTTTAAACTTTCCAGTTGGAAACGATAACGGAAATCGAAATTTCCTTCCGAACGTACCCAGATTAGACCTGGTTCTACCCAGTGGTGAGCAAGTTCTCCTACCTGGACATAGGCATAGTTGCCTATGATACAGTCATGGACAGTGGTCAGGTCAACGGTGGCAAACGGGGCAATGAACGAGCCTTCTACAGGAGCGCCGTGAATATTGGCATAGTGCATGGACAAGGTATTTTTTATCCAGAACTCTTCTGGCTCTTCCGGATCATGGGAAAAACTATGAATAAGGGTTTTAATGAGGAAACTATCCCGGATTTTGATCTCCTCATCTTTGTGTAAAGGGATGTCTATTCCATCTACCTGAAAAGACTCTCCTTTGGTTTTCAGTTCATCACCGCGAACGTCTGTTTTATATAGTATAGAGTGTTCAACACTACATTTTCCTAGAAAATAACTGCCAGCAAGACTGGAATTAAAGAAATAAAAATGCAGTGGATGTCTTAAGGAAAGGCCGTAAAAGGCATAAAACTTTGAGAATTGCTCAATGGGAATGGTCTCCAGGATGTACTTACTGCAGTCAAAACTAGGTTCACGTAAGTTAACATTAATTCGATTGATGATGCGGTGCATTAACTTTGTTAGGCTGCTGTTGTTCATAATACCTCCTTTTTGACAGGGAGCGGTTTTACGAACCGTCACCTGCATTTTGTTTTATCCGGTTGTTACGGGCATACCCATTATTGGCCATAGTACATAAACCGCCAGTCCAACGACAATCATCAGTAATATACTGGCGGGAATTCCATATAAGAAGAACTCTCCGGTTGTAAACTGTTTTGAGTCGTAAGCAATGGCATTAGGTGCGGCGCCAACCAAGAAAAGGAATGGCATACCAGCGGTAACTAATGATGCATAAAGGATAACATCAGGAGCTACACCAAGATAAGGGGCAATAACCAGAGCTACTGGCAGGGAAATGGCAATTGCTGCCACGTTCATGATAAAATTTGTCATGAGCATGACAAAGAAGGCAATGCTCATGACAAAAATAAACCAGTGAGATTCCTTAAACATGTTCAACCAGTTGACAGCTAGCCACTTGGCTGCCCCGGTTTCCCAGAGACAAAAACCAATACTCATGGCGCCGGCAAAGAGGAGGATGATGTTCCAGGGGACTTCTTCAAGATCTTTGAGGTCCAGGATGCGAAGTATGAAGAATAAGATGGTAGAAAGCAGGATGATGGCTGTTTTATCAATGGCCTTTAGCTCCGGAATAAATGAGCGCAAGGACATGACCACAATTACGCCAATAACGATTATCCCGGCAATAATTTCGTCTCTGGTAATTGGGCCTAGCTGGGCGTTGAGTTCTTTAGCCTTCTCTCGAAGCCCGGGGATTCTGTCTTTTTCCGGTTTAAGAAAAATCATGAAAAATCCCCAGAGTAAAAAGGTCATGAGCCAACCAATAGGGGCCATGTAATATGTAAGCTGGAAGAAGGTTACGTCCTTGTTCACTATTTCGTTAAAAAAACCGAGAGCAACAGCCCCGCGGGCAGCACCAAGCAGGGTGACGATACTTCCAGCACCGGCCACATAAGCCATACCCATGAATAGACCCTTACCGAACTTTGTTGGCTTGTTGCCTTCGCCATATAGAGAATAAATGGCCAGAAGAAGGGGATAGATGGTGGCAGCTACAGCAGTATGGGCCATGAAATGGGTCATGGCTGCTGTGACCAGAAAGCATCCCAAGTAGATCATGCTTGTCCTTTCGCCCACAATCATGAGCATTTTATAGGCCAGTCTTTTGGTTAGGCCTGTCTTGGTGAATACAGTCCCGATGATTAACGAGGCAAAGATAAACAAGACTGATGGATCCATAAAATCTTTGAAAGCCACCTTAGCTGGACGGATAAGAAACATGGCCTGCAAGACCCCGATGGCCAGACTAGTCACACCAATAGGCACAACTTCAAAGACCCACCAGGTTCCAGCGAGCAAAAATACGGCTATTGCGCCTTTACCTTCTCGAGACAGTGGAAAATGTTTACCGAAAGGATCAATGGCATCGGGCCATTGCGGTGACTGGTAAACAATAGTGAACAGAGCAATGCCAAGAAAAATAAAAAGTACTCGTTTCCAATCAAATTTGTTGTCCAAGCTTTGCGCTGTCATCTATTAAACCTCCCTATTAATTTTCTGGTAGTGTACAGTTTTCAATAATAGAGCAGACAAGATTGAATAAATCGATGGACCTGAGCAGACCGATAAATTGACCTTGCTCATTGAAGACGATCAGAGCGTGACAGTGGTTCAAAATCATTTGGTGTGCGGCTTTGTCCAAGGTGGTGGTGGCAGATATGGTTTCAGATTTCTCTAATGGACGCATTATGTCTTTGATTAAAGTTTGCGGTACTTTTTTACATAGTTCTTCCAGGGGGTGTGCCCAGAGTTCATGAGTTTTTAAAATAGACTCCATAAAATCTGTACTATAGCCAAATCGGGAAAGATCTAGATCGGAGATTTCCCTGTATTTTGGCTCTATTCCTCTTAGAACATCCAGAATAGTCAACTGTGAAAGTACCTTGCCGAGTTTATCGACTACAATGATGGTCGTGTGGGTTTTTTCCTTAGTTTTTACGTGCTGTTGCTTGAGCTTTAAAATGGCTTCATAAAGAGTAGTATCTTTTGTTACACAAACGTACTCGTCTTTAGGGATCATGATATCTTGAACAAAAGTCCGTCTCATGTTTACCTCCTTATATTTCACAAAAGGATCGTCTTTGCTGTTAGTTTTGGATTTAGAATCTTGATTTTTTAATTGCTTTATTATGATATCGGACTAGATTGATGTGTCTACAAAAATTAAGGTGTTTACGATTTTGTTTTAAATTTTTAAAATTGATCAATTAAAATATACAATATTATCTCATTTAAAAAATATGGAAGATTTCACAATCTGAAACATTTTAAATTTAATATTTTATCTGAACAATTTTTCTGCATGACCGGCCTATTTATCTAATGCCTCATTAATCAGCTTGATTAACTTATTTAGGTCAAACGGAGTGTATAGATCATCAAAAACACCCATTTGCATGGCCTTGATGGACAGGTGGATGTGTTCTGTATCGTTTATAATAATTATTTGAACGTGGGGTAGTTTTTTTTTGATTTTTTTTATGATTTCCAACCCCTTATTTTGTAAACCATGCAAGTCGAGGATGACTACTTTTGCCTGAGATTGCCCAAGTTCCTCCAGGATATTTTCAAAGTTCTGAGCATGGAAAATATCGAACCCCTTTTCTTTGAGTCGAAAAATTAACTTTTGCAAAAAGAGGTTATTAGATTCGATAAGAAAGATTCTTTTAGCCATGCCAACCAACGTTTTTTTTTGTTAAAATTTTCTCAAAGCAATTTAGTATACAGCAAGGATGGTGCCAAGAAAAATGGTATGTTATTTTAATGTGTTGGATAAGGTGCGGGTTGCAGGTGAAACATAGTGAAAAGACATGTTTTTGTTGATGTTTTATTGTGAAACAAATTGAAAAGGCAACGATAAAAAAAAGGGGGGCTGTGCCCCCACTTTTTTTTATCGTTTAAAACGTGATTTAGTTCGTTCGCCTCGTTTTCGCGACGGTCCAGAACGAGCTGGACGGGCAAAAGAAGAAAGGTCTACTTTTTCACCGTTCTCCTCCTGAATAACAGCTGAACGACTCAGGCGAATCCGGCCGTTGTCTTCAATCTCTATTACCTTTACCTTTACCCTGTCTCCTACCTTTAGCAAATCAGAGACATTCTCGACCCTTTCTTTCGCTAGTTGGGAAATATGCACCAGACCGTCCACTCCGGGCAGGATTTCCACTACTGCCCCGAAGTCAAGAATTTTCTTCACCAGGCCCTCGTAGTTTTTGCCTAGTTCTGGTTTTTGGTTGAAAAACAGGATCATTTCAATAGTTTCATCCAGCGCCTTTTGCGAAGGTGCAAAGATGGTGATTTTTCCTGTATCTTCAATGTCAACTGAGGCGTTGGTAGTGGCAGTAATGGCCTTGATGTTTTTGCCGGATGGTCCAATAACATCTTTTATTTTCTCCGGCTCCACATAAATCACTCCCATCTTGGGGGCATAAGGTGAAAGCTCTGTCCTGGGTTTGTCCAGAACCTTGTTCATGGTTTCCAGAATATGCAGCCGGGCATCCTTGGCCTGGGCCAAGGCTTTGGCCATGATTTCAGAGGGGATGCCGGAAATTTTGATATCCATTTGAATAGCCGTGACCCCATCTTTAGTCCCGGCCACTTTAAAGTCCATATCGCCCAAATGGTCCTCATCGCCCAGTATATCAGTGAGAATAAAATAATCCTCGTTTTCCTTAATCAGTCCCATTGCAATACCGGCTACTGGTTCTTTAATGGGGACGCCTGCATCCATTAAAGCCAGGCTGCTTCCGCATACAGTGGCCATGGAAGATGAACCGTTGCTTTCCATGACTTCCGAAACGATTCTTAAAGTAAAAGGAAACTCTTCTGCAGACGGTAGAATAGGCAAGAGAGCCCGTTCAGCCAGAGCTCCATGTCCTATTTCTCGCCTCGATGGTCCCCGCAACATCTTTACTTCGCCTACGCAATAAGGAGGGAAGTTGTAGTGGAGCATAAATCTTTTTACGCTATCTCCAGCCAGAGTTTCAATGCGCTGTTCATCAGTGGTGCTGCCCAGAGTAGCGATACATAGAACTTTTGTTTCTCCCCGAGCAAAAATAGCTGAGCCATGAGTCCGGGGTAATATTCCCACTTCAATTGTTAGGGGTCTGACAGTTGTTAAATCCCGCCCATCAATTCTGGTTCCTGATTCCTTGATTTTTTTGCGTACAATCTCTTTTTCCAGTTCTTCCAGTATAGTAGAAACCATACTAAGTTTAGAAGAAGCGTCTGGTTCTTCAGAAAATTTTTCTGTCAGGGCTTCTATGACCTGGTTGTAGACTTCTTTTTTCGCCTGTTTGCGAGGAAGCTTTTCAGGGACTTCCAGAGCCTTACTTAAATCTGAATAAGCTAACTCCCGTACAGTACTTTTCAGGTTTTCATCTAGCTCAGGAGGAGTAAATTTCAGTTTTTCCTGACCACACCTCTGGCGAAGAGTTTCCTGGGCCTCTATTACTGGGAGTATTTTTTCATGTCCCCACTCAATGGCTTCAGCCAGGATTTTTTCGGGAAGGAATCTGGCTCCTCCTTCAACCATAACCACACCGTCTCTGGTAGCAGCAAGAACCAGATTCAGTTTACTTTGCTGGATCAGGTCTTGTGTGGGGTTCAGAACAAATTCTCCGTTAATATATCCGATTCTAGCGCCAGCAATCGGGCCAGAAAAAGGAATTCTTGAAATATGTAAAGCTGCAGAGGCTCCGGTCAAGGCCAGTATATCGGGATCATATTGGGGATCTGCCGATAAGACAGTGGCAATTATTTGTACTTCATCGCGGAAGCCATCAGGGAAAAGGGGACGAATTGGGCGGTCGATAAGCCGAGAAACAAGGGTTTCCCGTTCGCTGGGCCGACCTATCTCCCTGCGGAAATAGCCGCCGGGGATTCTTCCAGCAGCATAAGACATCTCCTGGTAGTTGACTACCAGGGGCATAAAGTCTGTTTCTCGGTCAAGGGTCTGGGTAACTGCAGTAACTAAAACAACGGTGTCACCGCATTGGACCCAAACAGCACCGTCAGCCTGTAAAGCTAGCTTTCCGCTTTCCAGGATGATTTCACTGCTTCCATAAGGTGCACTTACCCGAGATGAATCAAAATTCTGTTCCATTTTTTTCAAGTCCTTAAGTTTGTGAGAATAATTAGCTTGGCTACTTTTGCTCTCTTTTTTTGGTTTTATAGTTTTGAGTTTTGAGTTCTGAGTTGACTTTATATGCGTCCAAGATTTTACATTCCGTTTCAATAAAAATCAGAATGAAGATCAGAAGAGCGCATCAAACAAACTCAGAACTCAAAACTCTTCTCAGACACTCTATTTTCTAAGTCCTAACCGTTTGATGAGATTACGATATCTTTCGATATCTTTATTTTTCAGGTATTTGAGCAGGTTTCTTCTTTTACCGACCAGTTTTAAAAGCCCGGTGCGAGAATGGTAATCTTTTTTATGTACTTTAAAGTGTTCGGTCAGGTACTTAATCCTGGCGGTTAAAAGAGCTACCTGTACTTCTGGAGAACCAGTATCTCCGTCATGTTGCTTAAACTCATCAATAATCTTTGCCTTTTCTTCAGGGGTCATAACCACAGCAATATCCTCCTTGAGTTTTAGATTTTAGTTCTGCGTCCATAGTCCGCGCAAAATGGTCCACCTAAGCCGCCCATCCTTTACCTTGGCCTGAACCAAAGCCAGTTCCTGTCCTTTTTCATTCACTAGCAGTGCCCTGGCATCTTTTTTTTGTGGCAACTCTGGAACCAGTTCCGGATCCAAGGCATGGCCATGACGGATGAGCTTTTCTGCCTCGGTAGAAACAGTTGCCTGTGGCCAATGAGACAGGGCCTTGGGTATGGACAAAATAAAAGGTTCCAGTTGTTCCGCTTTTAAGACCTCCTCCAGGTCAAAAGCTTGTTCAAGCCCGAAAGGATGGCATTTTTCCCGGATGAGTTCGGTTAGAACAGCCCCGCACCCTAAGCGCTTCCCCAGGCTGTGGGCCAGGGAGCGTATATAAGTGCCCTGGGAGCAAGTCACCCGAAAATTTATTTCTGGCAAGTCTATGTGTATGACTTGTGCCTCAAAAATTTTTATTGCTTTTGTCTTTAAAGGGACCTTTTGTCCAGTCCTTTTTAGGACATAAAGTGGTTTCCCTTTATATTTTGCCGCTGATACAGGAGGCACCTCCTGTTCTTGAAGATTTTTCCAGTTCAGAATTTCCTGGACAACATCTTCCTCGCGGATATTGTCCCAGGGAAGTTCTGCTTCGATTTTCCCTTCAATATCATAGGTATCAGTGACAAGGCCAAGTCGTAAGGTCCCTGCATAGGTTTTTTTGCCTTGGCCTAAATAATTAGCCAGCTTCGTAGCCTGCCCGAATAAGACCAGAAGAACTCCTTGAGCTAAGGGATCCAAGGTTCCGGCGTGGCCGATTTTCTTTGGTTTAAATCTTTTTTTAATTCTATTTAGACACGCAGTTGAAGTAGGCCCTTTGGGTTTATTTAAAACCAGCACGCCACTGGGAAAAGTCGATGTGCGAGAGTCGAGAGTTAAAGAGGAAGTAATGTTATTCATATTTAGACAAATATTGGCTCACAGTATCTAAAACTTTTTCCTTGGCCTGGCTTAAGGACATTTCTAATGTCCCTCCGGATGCATTTTTATGTCCCCCTCCGCCTAAGGAACTGGCCATCTGTTGTACGTCTATTTTGCCGTATGAGCGGAGGCTGAACTTAATCTTTTCTGCCCCATCTTCGCGTAAACTAATGGCCACCTTAACACTTTTTATATTTCGTACGTAGTTTACCAACCCTTCGCAGTCCTCAACAGTGGAGCCTGTCTGTTTGAACATCTCTTCCGTAATAGTGATCAGGCCGATTTGGTCATTAAAATGCAGTTCTGTCCCCTGCAGAACTTTGCCCTGTAATTTGATCTTGTTTATAGTCCATTGTTTTTGCATCTGGGCATTCACGAGGCCAAAGTCCAGTCCTTGACGAATGAGATGGGCTGTAAGCTCCAGAACTTCTGGAGTTGTGTTGCCAAAGGAAAAGCCGCCAGTATCACTGGCAATGGCCAGATAGATAGCCTCGGCCAGAGGCCCCCGTAAAGGAACTCCTAATTTTCTGGCTATTTGGGCCACCATTTCTCCCACCGAAGAAGAACGAGGCTCGACCCAGTTGATTAGCCCAAAGTCAGGATTACCCAGGTGATGGTCAATATTGATGGTTCTAACCTTGGTTATCAGGTTCTTGATTTTTTCTCCAGGTCGACTGCTATCTCCACTATCAAGAACGATTAACCATTTAGGCTCTTGCTCGGGCAGTTCCTGAATGATTGGTCCCGGCAACTTTAACCAGCTAAGCCTTTGCGGTAGTCCAGACTCGTTATACAGAACAAAATTTTTTTTCAGGCTCTGTAAAATATAGCCCATAGCAGCCATAGCACCGACAGCATCGCCATCTGGATTGGCATGGGCTGTGACCAGAAAATGGTCGTTTTCTTTTATAACTGTTAGTATTTGCTCAAGGTTTTTGGTCATAGACCATTTCCTCAAGAAAGGTATCCCAAACAAAGCGCAGTTCAGGAACAAAACGCAGGCGCAAGTTTTGTCCAAGACTTGAACGTAAAAACCCCCGTGCGTGATTCAGAGCCTGAGTAAGTTCATCGGATTGACCATGAATATGGGTATAGAGCACTTCAGCCACGCTCATATCCCGGTTTAAACGCACTCCGCTTATAGTTATGAGTTGTAGACGAGGATCCTGAATGTCCTCGACCATAATTTTGGCCAACTCCTGCATGATCATGTCGGCCAGTTTTGCGGCCCGTCTTGAAGTTGCTCTACGCATTACTTTTACGCTCCAAATACTTCCATGTGCACATCTATTATTTCGTCGGTACTGATTGCCTCAATCATCGCCAGGGCCTTGTTCAGTATTGATTCTACTCTTTTGGTCTCATTGGCTACGGTGACAATGCCCAAAGTCAAGATATCCAGACTATCTAAATGTTCAATCTCAGCAACAGCCACATTGAATTTATTTTTTAGCTTTTGCTTCAAGCTATTGGTGATCTGCCGTTTGCCTTTTAGAGAGAAAATACCGTATAACCTAAATTTAATGATTAATGATCCAATCAACATTTTCTGAGTTTTTGAGGCACGTATTAAGTTTTATGTTTGACGGGGACACTTACATATCCATTTAACTATTTAACTACTCAGCTAAACACTAAGCCTTTGGCTTTCGCTTTGGAATAAAGTTACAATTTCGCCTTTTCTTCTACTTCTTCAAAGGCCTCGATTACATCACCAACTTTGATGTCATTGTAGTTTTCCAGACCTACACCACATTCAAATCCTTTTTGTACCTCTTTGACATCATCTTTAAATCTTTTCAAAGAGCTTAATTTTCCAGTATAGATAACTACTCCATTCCTGAGCAATCTGACCTTGGCGTTGCGCATTAGTTTTCCGTCTACAACCATACAGCCAGCTACTGTGCCGACTTTGGGGACACTAAAGGTTTGCAATACTTCGGCCTGACCAAGATATTGCTCCTTGATGATTGGAGCAAGCATGCCTGCCATGGCATCTTTGATGTCGTTAACGAGATCATAAATGATGTTATAGAATCTGATTTCAACGTTTTCCTTTTCAGCCACTTCTTTGACTTTTGCTGTGGGTCGGACATTAAAACCAATGATAATGGCCGAGGAAGCCGAAGCCAACATGATATCAGATTCAGAAATAGCTCCTGTGCCACCGTGGATAATATTGATCTTGATTTCATCGGTGGATAGTTTGCGCAAGGCTTCGGAAATGGCTTCCAGGGACCCCTGGACATCAGCCTTGAGAACAAGATTGAGGGTTTGGGTTTCGCCTTCCATCTTGGCTGCAAGTAAGCTCTCCAGTGTGATTTTATTTTCCTTGGCAAGTTCCCTTTCCCTCTGTTTGACCTGCCTTGCCTCGGCAATGCGTCTGGCTACTTTCTCGTCTTTGACCACTACAAACTCATCACCGGCCTCTGGCACGCCATCAAAACCCTGTACTTCCACGGGAAATGACGGCCCTGCTTCTTTTACTTTTTTGCCTTGATCATTGAACATGGCTCTGACTTTTCCATGCTTAAGACCACAGACAAAGGCATCTCCCTGGCGCAGAGTACCGCCCTGGATCAGGACTGTACCAACTGGGCCGCGCCCTTTATCCAACCTGGCTTCTATTATGTGTCCGTGCGCCGGCTTGTTTGGGTTGGCCTTTAGTTCTAATACCTCAGCCTGCAAGAGAATCATTTCCAGAAGTTCGTCAATACCAATTTTCTTTTTAGCTGAGACATTAGTAAAGATGGTTTCGCCACCCCAATCTTCGGGAACCAGCCCAAGTTCAGCCAACTCCCTTTTTACTCGATCAGGATTGGCCCCTTCCTTGTCGATTTTGTTTACAGCTACGACAATGGGTACATTAGCAGCTTTGGAGTGGTTTATGGCTTCTCTGGTCTGTTCCATAACGCCGTCATCAGCTGCTACAACCAGAACAACTATATCTGTGACCTCGGCTCCGCGGGCGCGCATGGCTGTAAAAGCCTCGTGTCCCGGAGTATCCAAAAAGACAATGTCCCCTTTTGGAGAGGAGACGTAATAGGCTCCAATGTGTTGGGTTATGCCACCTGCTTCTTCTGCAGTGACTTTAGACTTTCTAATAGCATCTAAGAGAGAAGTCTTACCATGGTCTACATGACCCATAATTGTCACCACCGGAGGCCTGGGACGCAGATCTTCGGGTTTATCTTCTTCCTTGGGCAAGAGGAATTCATCTTCTGAAAAGCCCACTTTTTCCACTTCATAACCAAATTCAGCTGCCACGATAGTTGCCGTTTCAATGTCAATAGATTGGTTAATGGTGGCCATAACGCCTAAAGAAAGTAAAGTTTTGATGATATCCTGAGCCTTGATTCCCATTTGTTTGGCCATGTCCGCCACCCTGATGGCCTCGTCAATTTTTACTTTGCGTTTGGAGGCCTTGATGGGCTGGGTGGTTGGTTTGGCAGGCTCTTCAGGAGCCTCCTTTTCTACTTTTGCTCTGGCTTTTGGTTTCCCTGGCCCTTTGTCTTCTGGTTTGACAGCTTTTTTCTTCTTTTTGGCCTTTTTGTCTTCCTCTTCTTCATCGTGATAGAAATCAGAAAAATCGACAACTCGTTTTTGTTTTTTCCCTTTTTTCTTCTTTTTGCGTTTTTTCTTTCCTTCTTCTTTTTGCTCTTCAACTGGAACCTGGACTACCTCTTTAACTTCAGCTTTGGGCAAGAGTTCGGATTCTACTTCAGGCTCTGTTGAAGGTTCAGCAACAGGGGGCTCAGGCTTGGAAATAACCCTGACTTGTGGCTCAATGACTTTTTTCTTCTTTTTAAATTTTTTTCTGGCTTTTTTGCGCGGTTTAAGTTCTTTCTTTTTCTGATCTAACTCTTCTTTACTTTTTTCTTCTTTTTCAGGCTTTTCAGGGGCTGCTTTTTTAATTTCTTTTTGTGGGGGCTCGATTTTTTGAGGGACTTCTTTGGCTGAGGTTACTTCAGGAGCAGTTTCTGGAACTGGCTTTTCAGTGACCTCTTTTTTTAGTTCAGGTTCAGGGAGAGCTTTATCTTCCTCTTTTAAAAGCTCTACTTTCTGTTCTGGCTTGGGTTTGGGCTTTCTTCTACGCCTAACAATAACTCCAGACTCAGCTTTTCTTTCGACAACTGTCTCCTGAGGTGTTTTAGTTATCTTCTCCCGGACTAGTTGCACCTCTTCATCTGTCAAACCGCTCATATGGCTTTTGACATGAATGTCCAGTCCCCTCAGGATTTGAATCAATTCCTTGTTGGAAATTCCAAGCTCTGCAGATAACTCTCTAACGCGCATTTTGGACATGCCTTACCCCCTTACATTTATTTCGCCATCCCCTGAATTTGGATATATTTTTTTGGCATCTCTCTTTATGACAAACATAAAAGCCCCGCCCAGGGCTTTTCCCAGTGGGATCGATTTGGAGCTCGTTTTCTGTCCGTGGACAGGTGAATCGGACAAGCTCGTGTTTGGGATATTTTTGCCGGCATATAACACAAGTTCTAATAGGGATATGTTTGTTAGCTTTGCTCATTTATTTTTTTTAAGTCCTCTTAAGAAGATGAAGGATCCTCCTCTGATTCTTCCCCTTCTTTTTTTTCTTTATCCGGTCTCAAAAGATTTATGGCTGCCCTTAAATCTGAGACTTTGTCCGGGTTAAACCCTGGTATTTGCAGAAGTTCTTCATCACTGGCCTGTGCTAATTGGTCCATGGACTCAAAACCAGCCCGGAGAAAATCTTGCATTGAAACTTCTGCAGCGCTCGCCAGTTGTTCGAGCACTTTTTTATGCTCGTTTATCTGATTATATCTGGTTTCAGTATATACATCTATCTTCCAACCCAAAAGTTTAGAAGCAAGTTTAACATTCTGGCCTTTTTTGCCGATAGCCGGAGTAAGTTGATCATCAGGAACAATCACTTCTAGAGTCTTTTCTTCTTCGTCAACGAAAATTTTAGAGATGCGTGCCGGAGATAGAGCATTGGCTGCATATGTGGCTATATCCGGGCTCCAGACAACTATATCGATCCTTTCCCCTTTAAGTTCTTGGACAATATTATGGATACGAGAGCCCTTGACTCCAACGCAAGCGCCAACAGGATCCACGTCCAAATCTTGAGTCATAACAGCTACTTTGGCTCGTTTGCCCGGATCTCTAGCTGCTCCCATGATTTTGACTGTACCGTCAGCCACCTCCGGAACCTCGCGATGAAACAGGGCAATCAGATAGTCAGGATGAGAGCGGGAGACAATGATTTGCGGGCCACGTCCTTCTTTGCGTACATCAATTATAAAAGCCTGGATCCTGTCTCCACGACGATATCTTTCCTTTGGGATCTGTTCGTTTTTGGGCAAAAGCGCTTCTGTTCGGCCTAAATTAATGATCCAGCCTTCCTTGTCTCTGCGTTGGATAATACCACTTATGATTTCACCCTTTCGATCTTTATATTCTTCATAAATGATTTCCTGTTCTGCATCGCGCATTCTCTGGATTATTACCTGTTTGGCAGATTGGGCAGCAATACGGCCTAAGTCTTCCACTTTCAGCTTGAAGCCCAATTCATCGTCCAGTTGCACATTGGGGTCATGTTTTTTGGCTTCTTCCAGGGAGATTTCTGTATCCGGGTCATTTACATCCTGGACAACAATCTTGAATTGATACACATCAATTTCCCCGGTTTCTTCATTGTAACTGACCTCGATGTCCAAATGGTCACCATACTTTTTGGCCACTGAAGACCGGACTGCCTCTTCCAGGGTATCCACGAGTAAATCCCGATCAATACCTTTGTCTTTGCTAATCTGGTCGATGGCCTTTTTAAGCTCTAAACCCATTGCTGTCCTCCGCTCTCTTTTATAGTCCGGAATTTTATATATTTAATCGTTAAATTCAAACTTTAACTGCACCTTTTGCGTATCGGCAAAGTCGAATTCCCATTTCTCGCCTGAATCTGAGATAATAGTAAACATATTAGCTTTTACTTCCTGCAGGGTACCTGAAAAATTTTTTCGGTTGTCAATAGGATGAATTAATTTAATTTTCAATTTTTGACCAATATAATTTGTTAATTGCTCCGAAGAAAAAAAGGTACGGTTTAAGCCTGGAGAAGATATTTCCAGATTATAAGAACCCGGTATAATATCTTCTACATCTAAAATAACACTTAACTCTCGGCTGAGCTTGGCACACTGGTCAACATTAACCCCGTGTGGAGCGTCCACATAAACTCTAAGTAAACCTCGTTTTTTGCCTGCACCCGGGGCAAACTCTATGCCCCATAGAGAAAGTCCAAATAGTTGACACTGAGCTTTAACTAATTGGGTGATCTTCTCCTTGATTTCTTCAAGTTCCATAAAATTTACCGCTATCCAAAAAATTATCGTTTCCAAAAAAAAAGTGGACCTTAAGGTCCACTCCACTAAGGCCTTGCAGGCCAATTATTTTAGCCAGGAGTGGAGCGGGTGACGGGGATCGAACCCGCGACACCAAGCTTGGGAAGCTTGTACTCTACCAGCTGAGCTACACCCGCTCAAGTAAGTTTTCTCATATTGCTAATAAATAAGTGTTTGTCAAGAGTAAAAATCCTCTTTTTTGGACTCGGAAGTGAGGTAGCCAAAGGTTTGGTCTGGTATTTGCTACTTTTTAGGTGAGGAGGTAAATTATGCAACAAGGTATGTACACCGCCCTGTTTGGGTCTCTAACTCAAGAATACAGGATGAATATTATTGCTAACAACCTGGCTAATGTGAATACAATTGGATTTAAGAAGGATAAGTTGTCTTTTCGTGATGTGTTTAAACATTATGCTGCAGACTATGTAAATCCCAAAGAAGCTCTGAAGGACAAGATATTGTGGCCAGAGGCAAAGGTTTATGGTCAGACAAGGATTGCTGAGTCCAGTATAGACTTTAACCAGGGTGCTATGCGGCTTACCGGGAATAAACTGGATCTGGCTATTGAAGGAGAAGGTTTTTTCCGGGTCAGGACTCCTGATGGACAGACTGCCTATACTAGAAATGGTCGTTTTCAAAGGGATCCTCGCACGGGGTATATGGTTACTGGTCAGGGGTTTGTACTTCTTGGTGATGGCGGTCCTATAGAGCTTCCTGAGAATGGTGATGTAGTAGTCACGGAAAAGGGACAGGTAGTAGTTGGTGGGGAAGTAGTCGACAACATTTCCCTGGTTTCATTCAACGATCTAAATGGGCTGGAAAAGTTGGGCCGACAATTATTTCGAATTAAACCAGGTTTAAATATGGCGGAAATACCCGCTGAGCAGGCCTGGGTTAAACAAGGTTATTTGGAAGACTCAAATGTAGAAGTGGTGCAAGAAATGGTTAGTATGATTGATACTATGCGAACTTTTGAGTCTTTGCAAAAGGTCATGACCTCTTCGCAGGAAGAGGATCAAAAGGTTATTCGGGAAGTGGGAACGGTTAGATAAAGTCAATTGTTGAATTGAAGGGGTAATGGGTTAATGGGGTATAAATATTTGCTATTAAACTTTGCTCTATCCACTCATCTGCTCAACTTTATTAAAGCGCGACTCCTGTCCCGGAATACAGGAAAATCGCCAAAAAGCTAAGGGATTTAGGTTAGAATTTAAACCAGACATACAAAGGAGTAGCAAGCCATGATGCGTTCACTATGGACAGCGGCTTCGGGTATGATAGCCCAGCAATTGAATATCGATGTTACTGCCAATAACTTGGCTAATGTAAACACCATTGGCTTTAAAAAGAGCAGGGCTGAGTTTGAGGATTTAATGTATCAAAATTTAAAAATAGCTGGAGTACAGAATCGATCAGGTGATCGCATTCCCACAGGGTTGCAGATCGGCATGGGAGTCAGACCTGTAACAGTACATAAACTTTTTTCCCAAGGAGACTATCAGAGCACAGGGAATCCTTTGGATTTGGCCATTGAAGGGGATGGTTTCTTTCAAGTTTTGGTTAACGGCGAAATAGCCTATACCCGAGCTGGGGCCTTTAAGCTGGACCAGGATGGCCGGGTGGTTACAGCCAATGGTTATCCGCTGCAGCCTGAGTTTAATGTGCCAGCGGAAACGCAAAATATAGTGGTTACAGAAAACGGGCATATGGCCGCCTTGGACAAGTCCGGGAATGAATTGGCAGCGGTAGATATTCCCCTGTATACATTTATAAACCCGGCTGGACTAAAAGGTATTGGCCGCAATCTGTACTTAGAAACAGATGCCTCTGGTGCGGCTACCGAGGGCGTGCCTGGCGAAAACAATGTTGGGACAATAGCCCAGGGTTTTCTGGAAATGTCGAATGTGGAGTTGGTAGAGGAGATGGTGAATATGATTGTGGGACAGCGGGCCTATGAAATAAATTCCAAGGCCATTACTACTTCCGATCAGATGCTCCAGATCGCTAATCAGATGAAACGTTAAAAAGCTCAGGAGGCTGAGCTTGTGAGGTTGGAAAGTGTTTAGTTCAGGTCAGACAAACTTAACAAGCTCAATGAACTTAACGAAGCCAATAATTATTTCTTTGCTGCTTGTGGTGAACTGTTTTTTAATGCCTGGCCAGGGGCTGGCTCAGGTAAAAGAAGGTAGGTTTTGGATCAAAGAATGGGTTGCTGTACAGGGCGAGCGGGTCAGGTTTGGAGAAATAGCTGTGCCTGAAGGGGAGTGGGCACAAAAGAAGTGGTCTGAGCTGAAGGATGTTTTATTGTGGCCAGTGCCTGCAAAGAAAATGATGGTTATTCCCAGACAAAGGCTTTTGACAAGTCTAACTCGTTTTTTAGGGGATATTGCCAGTGTTTGTTTTTTGCCCAAACAAATAGTTATAAAACAGGCTGCAGGTGGCTTAGGAAAAGAGATTTTAAGAAAAAAAATCGTCACATTTTTGACAGACAAGGTAAAGGCCCTAGGTGGGGAGGTAAATTTTCGGGACTTTCGTTTGCCAAACGTAATTTTTTGGCAAAAAAATGAGTCCGTTCGCATTGAGCTTATGCCTGATGTAAAGCCAGGGCGTAACTCCTTACGTCTTCTGGTTGAAGATGCTTTTGGAAACTTGGTTAAAAGTTATACCGGTACTGTTTTTATCGATGTGTGGAAGGCAGTACCTTGTGCTGCTAAGCCTTTAAATAGAAAAGAAGTTGTTTATCCGAGCACTGTTCGTTTTGAAAAAAAGAATTTGGCCTATGTGCATGGGCAGGTCTGGAACGGACAGGGTGGTCCCTGGAGGGTAAAGAGCCCTGTGGGCAAAGGACAAATTCTTGTCATGTCTAACCTAGAGCCTGTTCCTACCATCAGTCGGGGTGAGAAAGTTAACTTAAAGTTTCAAGGACAGTTTGTATCTCTGGTAGTGCCAGCCATGGCCTTGGAGGATGGAAATCTGGGCCAGTCTATTTTGGTGAAGAATTTGCAAAGTAAAAACCAGGTATTGGCCAAGGTCGTGGATAAAAATACAGTGGTTGTCGATTGATGAAAGTTAGGCGCATTAAGGTGTGTTTGAAAAAATAAACTTTATTCTTGATGACAAGTAGGTCTTCCTGGGGGTAGATTCAGGATGACGTGTCTAATTGTCGCTATTCTGAGCGCAAGCGAATAAATTTCCGGCAAACGCGGGAAGAGTTACTGTTGGTTTAATCGTTTTTACAGACGCATCCATTAATTTTGGGAGATAGAAAATGTTAAAGGGAATAGTTTTTGTGCTTATTTGTTTAAGTATGTTTGCTTGTGCTCCGGCAAGTAAACAATCAACTCCTATGCCTGCGTTTACTCCGCCACCTCCCGAGCATGTTGTTGATCAGAAAGTTGAAAATCCAGGTTCTCTTTTTGATCCGAATCAGGCCAGTTATTTATTTACTGATAACCGGGCTAGACGAGTAGGAGATATTGTCGTGGTCAATGTCGTGGAGACTGTTACTGCCAAAAATAAGGCCACGACTAAGTCTGAAAAGGATTCGTCTATAAATCTTGGGGTGCAGAACTTGTTTGATCTTGGACATATGCGAGCACTACCTTTGGGTTCTATTGTTGGAGCAGGGCCAAATATTGGTCCGCGGGGTACGGTAGGGGCTACGCCTATGGTTAAAGCAGGTTCTGTAAGTAAATTCACTGGCAATGGTGAAACCAAGCGAGAGTCAGATATTTCAGCCAGCGTGGCAGCCCGTGTGGTCAAGGTGTTAAATGGAGGTATTTTGCAAATTGAAGGAGCCAGGCAGATCAGGGTGAATGGAGAAACGCAGATCATAGTTGTTCGCGGTTTGGTTCGGTCCAGGGATATTAGCCCTGACAATTCAGTATCTTCTAACTACCTGGCGGATGCACATATAGAGATTTATGGGCAGGGTATATTGGCAGACAAACAAAAACCAGGTTGGTTAACCAGAATTCTAGACCATATTTGGCCATTTTGAGTCGTGAAAGCTGAAAAACGCAAGTTTATCTTCTTCAACACCCAAAAATTGGGAGCCTCAGATTATGCGTATGCGTAAGTTAATATTATTTTTTTTAATAGCAGGGTTGTATTTGCTGGGGGTCTGTAAGCAAGGTCAGGCTGTTCGTTTAAAAGATATTGCTACTTTCGGTGGGGTGAGAACTAATCAGTTGGTTGGTTATGGCCTAGTGGTAGGCCTGTCCGGAACTGGAGACAAAAGTGGAACCCAATTTACCATTCAGTCCCTGGTGAATATGCTTGAAAATATGGGGGTCAGGGTAGATAAAAATGCCCTGAAAGTAAAAAATGTAGCAGCAGTTATGGTTACGGCCAGGATGCCGGTTTCGGCGAAGCCGGGAACAAAGCTGGACGTCACCGTTTCCTCTATTGGTGATGCCAAAAGTTTACTTGGCGGGGTGCTCTTACAAACGCCACTCAAAGGAATTGATGGTAAGATCTATGCTTTGGCCCAGGGCCCCTTGGTTGTCGGTGGGTTTTCCGCAGGAGGAGCAGCAGCCACTGCAACCAAAAATATTACTACCGTAGCTCGCATTCCTGGTGGGGCAATGGTGGAAAGGGCAGTGCCCTTTAAATTTAATCGCCAGGAAAACGTGATTATTAATTTAAGCACGCAGGATTTTTCAACCACAGCTCAGATTGTAGACAAGATCAACAATAGTTTTAACCGGGATGTGGCCAAGGCCGAGGATATTTCCACTGTTAGAGTAAAAGTACCGGAGAGATTTCGAGGTAATTTAATTCCTTTTCTAGCCTCATTGGAAAATTTGGATATCAGCCCTGACAGTCCTGCCAAGATTGTAGTGGATGAAAAGACAGGAACAGTGGTCATGGGCGAGAATGTGACCATTTCCAAGGTGGCCATTGCCCATGGGAACCTGCATATTGTGGTCCAGGAGCAACCTCAAGTTTCCCAGCCTGCTCCGTTTTCTCAGGGTCAGACACAAGCGGTGCCCAGAACTCAACTTGGTATCAAAGAGGAGCAGCGTAACCTGGTTTTTGTTAAGGGAGCGACCATTAAAGAACTGGTCGATGGATTGAATGCTATTGGGGCTTCGCCTAGAGATTTAATTTCTATTTTAAGATCGTTAAAGGCAGCAGGGGCTCTGCATGCTCAGCTTGAAGTGATATAGAACACAGAGTGGAAATCCGCCTATGATGGGGGAGTGAGGCGGAGTGTTTGGGGTTCTTGTGTGGGTGTAATATAAGGGAAGTATTATATTACTAATGCCGTCAATTGGTTATTGTATTCTTAAAACTGTTCCTGGATCCATTCTGATGGAGCAAAACGACCGAAGGACTCTCAGACAAATTTACGAGATTCTTCGCTTCTCTCAGAATGACGGGAGGGGCCCTCAGAATGAGCCCGTCAAACGCCGGGTAAAGTAAAGCGGTTTGAGAAATAAAAGAATAATTTTCCACTAACCTATTATATAGAGTAAAAAAAATAACACTTTAGTTCTCTTTACTCACTTCAAAGAGGATAGTTATGTCTGATCAATTAATGCAACAGGGAATCATAGCAGCGCAAAAGGCCAAGGACAATGCTTTTCAGCAACGATTGGCCAGGTTGAAACAAAATCTAGGGCCGAAGAAAAATCAGGAAAAAGAGCTGCGTAAGGCCTGTGCTGATTTTGAGGCAATTTTTATTCAGAAGCTGTGGGAGCAAATGCGAGCAACTGTGCCCAAAGAGGGCTATCTTCATAGCAAAGAAGAAGATATTTATCTTTCTTTATATGACCAGGAGTTATCAACCAGATTGGCTAAAAGAGGTGGTTTGGGCCTAGGCGACCTTTTATTTTCACAGTTACAAAAGAGGCTGGAAAAGAGTAGTGCTGAAACTGATCCTGCCGCAGCTCCGGTAAATGAGCTTAAGAGAAGTCAACCACAGCCCGAGGCAAGCAACACATGCAACAAGGTTCGACCAGTTGAGAAAAGTATTCATGAGTTGAAGGATGCACTGGTGCATGAAAGGGATCCGTTAAAGAAAGTAGATATCCTGGCTAGACGAATTGAGGCCAGATCAAGGTCGGGAAAAGGTGGGCTGAGTCCTTTGCAGGAATCTCTTCAAATTGACCCGGTAAAAAATATAAACATAGACACCGGTCCATTGCCTCAATTACATTGGCCAGTCCAGGCACAGGTAAGTTCCGGATTTGGCTGGCGTTTGGATCCTTTTACAGGCCAACAGGCCTGGCATGCAGGCATTGACTTGGTTGTCTCAGAAGGAACTCCTATTGAGGCTTGCTGGCCGGGTAAAGTCGTCTTTTCCGGCTCAAGAGGTGGTTATGGTCAGGTGGTTATTTTGGAGCACAAAAATGGGTGGCAAAGTATTTATGCACATAACACAAAGAATTTGGTCCGGGAGGGGGAATTTGTTCGTTCTGGCCAAAGAATTGCATTATCAGGGAATACAGGTCGCTCCACTGGGCCGCACGTGCACTTTGAACTCAGACAGTATGATCAGGCTTGGAACCCCTTGCAGATAAGAGAAAGATTGCTGGCTGGTCTGAGCATCGGCAAGAAGACGGATAATGCCTAAATGGGTGAGTGGTAAGCGTGCAAGATAAAAAGAGATGTCGAAATTTAATGAATTCTCAATTACGAAAAAAAGGGGAGTTGTTCATGCAGGCAAAGATCGAGCAAAGTCTTAAAAGGCAAAAGCAAGGCCTCGTTCTTTTGAGGACTCTTTTACAGGAAGAATTTTCCGTCCTGCGCGGGCATGACCCTAAAAAAATTTCCTCCCTAGAGTTTTCAATCCAGGAATTAATTCGGCAGCTTGTTGACGAGAAGGAAGCGTTAAAAAGTTTACTCCAGCAGATAGGTTGCATTTCCATTAAGGATTATATTCTCGAACTGAGTGATGGCGAGAAAGCTAAGATAGAAAATCTTCTTGGTAGCCTGGAAGAAAACGAACAGAAATGTGTTGTGCAAGCGGCAAAAAACGCAGAATTAGCGCAGGCATTGGCGGAACAAACTACAAAACTGACCAAATTTTTGTATGAAAGGCTTCTGCCCAGGAATAAGGATACTTACTCGGCTCGTGGCAGGTGGCAACAGAAAACTGCCCGAGCTACGTTGCTTCGAGGTACTTTATAATGCCTGGTATTAGTTCGCTGTTAAATATTGGTCGGGGAGCCCTGTTTGCTTCCCAGTCAGCTATTGAAGTTGTTGGCAATAACATCGCTAATGCCAATAATCCTGATTATCGTCGTCAAGAAGTACGTCTGGAAGAGGGCATTGGTATTGATTCTGTCCCAGGGCAACTAGGTTCCGGAGTAAAGGCTGCAGAAGTTATTCGCCACTTTGATCAGTTTATTGAGGAAGAATACAACTTTACGGCTTCAAACAGAGAGATGTGGGATAAATTGCAGACTTATTTGAGTGACGTTGAAGGGTTATTAAATGGAATGGAGGATGGAGGGTTAAGTGAGGTTTTGAGTCAGTTCTGGCAGGATTGGCAGGACTTGGCCATGCGACCAGAGGACACCAGTACCAGGACTGCTTTGATAGGGCGTACGCAGAATTTACTCCATGTAATGGGATTAATAAATGGTGACCTGGACAATGTGCAAAAGCAGATGGATGATTACATTTCGCAGGATGTGGACAGAGTCAATGAGATTTTGCAGCAGATTGCAGAGTTAAACCGTCAGATTAATATGCATGAAGAAGCAGGGAAGAACAATGCCAATGAGCAAAGAGACAAGCGGGCAGCCCTGGTCAGGGAGTTAGCTGAGAAAATTGATATCAATTACATTGATAATGGTGTTGGGAACGTGACTATTACTACCAGGGCCGGACATACCCTGGTGGACGGAACCACATACTTTGGATTGAAGTTTGAAGGTCCAAAGTCCATTGCCAATTTAACTGCCGGTTCAGTCTTTACTGACAGTATTTATTTTGAAGGCACTTCTGATTATGAATATACAATTGAAGTTGTTACGGATGGCCCGGCAGATGGTTCGGCTGGCGCGGCTACATTTAAAGTGTCTATAGACGGCGGACAAACGTGGCTAAAGGATGAAGATGGCAATGTGATGCTATTTACAGCTAATGATTATGATAATCGTGTCAGGATACCTGGTCACGATATTGCCATCTGGTTTGGGGATAAAAGTAATTCCCAGAGTCCAGCTTCTTCGAATTTAAGTGTAGGAGATAATTTTACCATTATTCCTAAAAAGGGACTTTACTGGTATAAAAATAGCTCTACGGCCATGAATATCACACCACAAACATTCAGTAATGGTGCGGTGAACGAACGCCGTTTAGTAGGCGGAAGCATTGCAGGTTATTTTAATTTTCGGGACCATTACGTAGGCCGCTATAGAGAAAAATTCGATGCATTGGCTAAAAGCCTTGTCTGGGAGGTGAATAGGATACATTCTCAGGGCGCGGGCCTGACAAAATTTTCCTCAGTGACCGGGACATATGGAGTGACCAGTACCGTTAATCCTTTAGGTGATTTTTCTTCAGGACTTACTTTTGGGGATAAACTTCAAGCGGGCAATTTTAATATATATATTTACGATGAAAACGGCCAGTTTTTACCTGGTGTTTCCGGACCTTTAGATTTTGATGCAACAACCAGTGGCATACAAAATTTTGATCCTAATGTGCATAGTCTTGAAGATGTACGAGATGCCATTAATAATACATTTAGTGGCTACCTTACAGCAGAAATTGTGAATAATAAATTGGTCATTAAAGATGATCTTAGTGATAGTACTAATTACAAGTTTGCCTTTGGGAATGATAGCTCTGGATTACTTGCGGCTTTGGGGATAAATACATTTTTTGACGGATCCGATGCAGGAAGTATATCATTAAATGTCCAGGTGCGCAATAATCTTAATTTTATCAATGCAGGACATGTAAATGGAGATGGTGCAGTAAATCCAGGAGATAACCAGATTGCCAGATCCATTGCGGAGCTGCAGTATAGTGATGTTAGTATTACTACTACTTTTGAAGGTACTACAACACAAACTATTCAAGAGTACTATAATTCTCTGGTCAGTAATGTGGGCGCAGATACAGAAATGTCTGAATTTAATTTTCAGTACAACAAGACTTTGGCGGATGATTTAAATGATCGGCAGCAGGCAGTTTCAGGCGTGAATATGGACGAAGAGATGAGTAATTTAATTAAGTTTCAGCATGCTTATGAAGCTGCGGCCAAACTTATATCCACTGCCGACCGCATGATGCAGACTTTACTTGCTTTGAAGCCATAAGAGCTTGTAGCCAAACCTTTTTATAAACTTAATTTCCATGGTTTATTCTAGTCTTGATTTCTTTCATGCTGGTACAAAGACTTGGACCCAACTAAACTTGCTTGCGGACAGAGCATAATGGGATACTTTGGGTAAACAAATATTATTTTATTATCGATAGTTATGGTCAATATCGCAAAATATTTAGCCCATTCATCCCGATGCTCTGTTTTCCCGCAAGCTTCGTTAAGACTGGGTTACCCAAGCCGTTTGTAATGCATTTCAGAAACCAAGACTTTCAAGCAGCGGTTAAAATGGGGTTTGGCCACAGACTCATAAGCGTTTGTTTGGTTTGAGGGGATAAAACTATGCGCGTAACACAGAGCAGCCTTTATAGCAGTATCATCAATCAGTTGGGCAGTTCTACTTCAAAGCTTATGGAACTGAACAACCAGATGGCCAGCCAGAAAAAAATTGATCGTCCATCAGATGATCCAGTGGGGGCAAGTAGGATCTTATATCTTCGGGATTCTTTAGGAGCTCTGGGTCAGTATCGGGAGAATGTAGACACTGCCAAAGGTTGGCTAACTCTTGCTGACGAGACTTTGTTGCAGGTGAATAATGTTCTGACCAGATTTAAAGAATTGGCAGAACAGGCAGCAACCGGTACATTGACAGATAAAGATAGAGAGATTGTTTCTTATGAAGCCCGTCAGCTTTTTGATCAAATGATAAATTTAGCCAATACAACCTATGAAGGCAAATCTATTTTTGCTGGACATAAAGTAGACAGCAACGCCTATGAAAAGGGCATGATGGTTTATGCTCAGGATGGGAATGTTGAGCCTTATTTGCAGGAAATTTCCGGGTATAGTGACCATTCAATCCTGGTTCAATTTGTTGGGGCCAGCAACAGTCAGGCTACCGTAGGAACTGACAATATCAATTATAGATTTTCCAGGGATGGTGGTAAAACATGGTCGAGCAATAAAACTATTACTGCTGCCGGGCCGTATGAGCTTGATCTGGATGGAGTGACAGTAAAATTAAGAGAGGGATACCAGGTTGACCTCAGCCCTGAGACGAACCTGGATACCTCAAAAGGTACCTGGTTGTATGTGACTTCTACAGCTATTTATAACGGAGATGATGAAACTCAGGCCGCGGTTAAATTTGGTAGCACTGGTTCCCCGGAGAACTTTAATGCTGTCCTTAAGGGCGCTTTTGACAAGGATGTGCGAGTTGAGATTGTTTCAGGAGATCTGTCCATACCAACAGATGTGACTTATAGATACAGTTATGATGGGGGAACGACATGGATTCCCGGAGACACAACAACCTTTACAGCTGCAAGCACGACTGTTGGGCAGACCATTATAGATTTGCCTGATGGACAGGTGGTTTTAAATGGAACAGGAGATGCAAGTGGAGTTACTTTTGATGTTTTAACTAATAGTATCGCGGTCCAACAGAGGGTGAATGGCGGAGAAATTAATGCCTATGCTCAGGGTGAGATTGACTCCGATATCATGGTCCGTATTGATTATGGTCTGGACAGTGGAGGAAATAAAGTAGAGACTTCTTTTGTTTTGGGAGATACTACTACAGTTTCTAGCGTAGTTTACTCATACAGTACCGATGGAGGTCGCAGTTGGACTCAAGGGACAACAGCCAATACGGCAGAGGCTGATCTGCTTATTCCTGGGGGGCATCTCTATCTTTCTGCCAAGGGCACTCAAGACCAGATCAAAGCTGGCGATCAATTTGTTGTTCACCCCAAAACAGCCAGCCTGGATGTTGAGATTTCTCCCAGCGATACAATTCAAATAAATGAAATTGGCTGGGAAATATTTGGTGGTCACAATCAATATGGCGTTAAACCTGCTTTTGCAGATACTGAACCTGGAAAAAATTTATTTGTAACTCTTGGTAAATTTGTGGCCGCTATGGAAAACAATGATCAGGATACAATAGCTCAGTCTTTGGAAAATATAGAGACAGCACGACAGCATATTTCTAATCGGCTGGCCAGGGTTGGGGCCAGGGAAAATCGTTTGGATGTTGTGGATACGGTACTGTCCGGGCTCCAAGTAAATAAGACCGAGAGGTTAAGTAAGCTGGAGGACGTGGATGTGGCTGAAGTGATGACCGACTTGAGCCAGCAGCAGTTCGTTTATGAGGCTATACTTAAGTCGTCGGCTATGATTATGCGCATGAGTTTGGTTAAATATATTTAGTTAGAAGTTTTCAGTAAGGGTAGCTACGAACTTTGAACTAGGAAATATTTTACTACAATGCTTATTCTTTCCCGTCGACCAGGTGAGAGTATTCACATTGGTGACGATATAAAAATAACCATACTTGCCTTGAAGGGCAAGCAGGTCAAAATTGGCATTGAAGTGCCGGAAGATTTGCCTGTTTATCGAGATGAAGTATACAAAAAGATCCAGGACGAGAATAGGCAAGCCATGCTAACTAGAGAAGATGATTTTTTGGTAGTAGCGAGTTTATGGAAAAGAGAGAAATAAAATCACGCATAGGACAGTTTGTTATAGAAGAAGAAAAAATCCTTCGTTTCCCGCGGGGGTTAATAGGGTTTGAAAGTGCGCGGGAGTTTACCCTGCTTCAGGTCAAACCAAATTCTCCTTTTCTTCTGTTACAAAACATTGAGAACCCAAAACTGGGTTTGATTGTGGCTGATCCCTATACTTTTTTGGCCAACTACTCCGTAGTGATTGGAAAAAGTGAAGAAAAGATTTTGCGTCTGCAAAGCGTATATGACTTGACTGTTCTGGTTACAGTAACCATCCCTCCTGGAGAGCCAGAAAAGACAACTTTAAACTTGGCGGGACCAATTTTGATTAATACCAAGGCTCGGTTGGGGCTGCAAGTACCTCAGGTGGAACTGACCGGAGCTTCTAGGGTTGTCCTGGCTGATTTGCAGAAAGCAAATAGTGAGAAGCAACTAGTAGGCAGGTCGGGAGGTTGAGTTGTTAAGGGGCGATGAGGTAGGAAGTTTAAAAGTCGAAAAGAGCTTTTTTGTGAGCTATCGGAAGCGGTAAAATAAAAGTTTAAAATAATAAGTTAAAATTACGCAACAAATAGATATCCTCCTGAAGGATGTATCTTCCCCTCATTCTTAATCCCGCCTTCTGCGAGTTGAAGTGAATAACCTCGGCGAACTCGAAAGACAGATAATTCGACTATCTCCTGAAGAGCAGCAAACTTAGACAGTATATTTTTTTTGTAGGTGTAACTGTTGTAATTGTTTGTATGGTTTGAAAAATTAAATCCACAAGTCCATCTCATCCTCGAGTATCTTCTGAGCAATTTTTTGCTCATCCGGATGGTAATCTCCAGCCTCAATCTTTTCTTTTAACTCCTGAATTTTTTCCAGACGTACTTCAGGACTTTGCTTGGCCGTATCAAGACCGGTCTTGTAAAGTTTGGCAGTTGAAGAGAGAGAAACTTTATCCTCAGTGGATATTGAATGTTGCTTTTTTGATAAGGGCTTTTCCTCTTTCTCGATTTTCGTTTGCTTGTAGGTTTGAATACCTGTTAAAATATTTTTTATTTCCATGAGTTATCTCCTTAAATATGATTAAACATTTAGGATTAAGGATTAAATGGTAAGAAAGAACTTTCTGTTTCTCAATCCCTTATAACATGGTTTCATTGACCTTAACCAAGGTAATTTCCCAGAGCTTGTTCAGAACCGCATCTTTTTCCTCGGGCTTTAATTCTTCCGGACCATGAGGACCTAGCTTCAAAATTTGCATTTCTTCTCCGGATGGAGGATAGCGAAAAATTAGTTTTTGTTGAAATTCTTTTTCTAGCTCAGACTTTATTTCTTGCACAACAGGATTATTGCTGTCAGAGGTTAGTAAGTTCTCTATTATTTCTCTGGATACCCTTTCCACCAGTTGTTTTCTTTTTGCTTCTTGTGAGATGGTTACGGAGTCCCCCCCTCCAGACTGTTGCAAGTATTTTTTTAGTCTGGCTATTCTTCGCCCATTGGTTAGTTGGCGATCATAGACGCGTATGACGCTTTTGACAAGAAAGGGGTTGATAGTCATGCTTTTCCTCTTCTATTCGTCTGTATCGGCAAGTTAGAAGAAAACTTTAGGGGAAAAAGGATTCTTGAGCGAAATTTATCTGCTCTCGCACCAAGTTCTTTTTACTTGAATGATTTGGCTTGATTAGCTAAAGTTCTCATATGTACAATCATTTTAAAAATATAGTCATCATTACCAAGGCACAAAATAAGGATGCCCTCTCTTTGGCTTTGCAGATTGAGGCCTGGCTGATGGCCAGGAATCTTAAATCCTGGACACTGGATAATCAAGTTCAAAGTACTATAATCGATATAGGTTCGTTAAAGCCGGATCTGATTTTAGTTCTGGGGGGAGATGGGACTATTTTAAGTGTGGCCAGGAAGATCACTACCTCTGATGTTCCTTTTTTGGGTGTTAATTTAGGTCAGGTGGGTTTTTTAGCCGAGATTTCGCCCGTCAATTGGCAGGAACAATTGGAAATTATTCTAGGTGGAACTTACCGTATTTCCGAACGACTGGTTTTAAGTTTTAAGGTAATTCGTCAGGGAAAAGTGTTTAAAGAAGGTCAGGCCATAAATGATTTGGTCGTTCATCGGGGAGGCCTGGCCAGGTTGATTAATCTGGACCTGACCTTGGGCAGTCAAAAGTTCGGGCATCTTCGAGCGGACGGAATTATATTCGCAACTCCTACAGGCTCTACGGCATATTCTGTCTCAGCCGGCGGTCCTCTTGTGTATCCGGAACTCGATGCCTTTGTTGTCACTCCGATTTGTCCTTTTTTGCAAAATTTCAGGCCCTTGGTTTTGCCTGGCCGGGAAAGGGCCCGCATCTACATTCAGGATATAGATCCGGAAATAATGTTAACTGTTGACGGGCAAGCCGGCTATAGCCTGAATTTTGGTGATGTCGTGGAAATAGAAAAGTCAGAAAAGAGATTTAAACTGATCAGCCCTGAGAATGTTGATTTTGTCCAGAAGCTGGTCGAAAGAAAATTTCTAAACAGGGGGTAGGTCTTGCCCAATTTGCCTAAAATTTCATCGGTCTTAGAACTTTACTATGGCCGAGACCCTTATCTTGATGCCTGGCTGCTTCATTTCATGACCGAAAATAACATTGAGCATTTGGCCAACCCGCGTGAGAATGCTTCCCCGGAACAAATGCGATTTATGGTCGATCTTGATGAGAACCAAGTGTTTGCGCCGTGTAGTGATTGGATGTTGAAGAACCTGTTAATGTCCAAAATGACAGAGGAATTGCGGCTGGAATACCGTTCCAAGTGGCGCCAATTGGTAACCTTGATCAAAGATTTTACCGGTGATGAGTATATTAAAAAAAAGGTACTGGCCTTATGTAGGCATAAATTCCAAAAAGTATTTAAATCGCCGTTTGTTATTCCTTCCAGGTTAATAAAAAGGCTTTTGACAATTTTTTTAAGTCAGACTGCTCAGCAGGATCCATTTGAGGCCCGGAAAAGAGAATTCAATAAAAGGGCCAAAAGAGTTGTAGAAAGCCCTCTATTCTTTCGTTTTTTAAGTGCCTGCCCCAGTTCCACTATGGGGTGTCAGCGTATTCAGGACCTGAGATGGGAACTGGATCTTTTGGAGTTGAAAAGACTTTTTTGCCTCTCTACATGGGATGCTATCTGGAAAAACGAACATTTTGCCCCGGAAACTAACTTGGTTAATGGTGAATTGGCTAAAATTTGGGATGAATTTGATCAGGTCATGACCAAGCTTATGGGGCCGGGCATAAAAACAGAACTGAAAATATTGTATCTGCCCAACAGTGCGGGGGGAATTCTCTTCGACATCATGGTTATCAAATCTTTGATCAGACAGGGGCATAAAGTCATATTGGCATTAAAAGAAGGTTTTTACTATGACTATCCTGTTTTCTGGGATTATGAAAATGATCCTATTCTTGCCGAGGAACTGAAAGGGGCTACTTTCCTGGAGAATCACCAGGTATCCAAAAGAGAGCTACTCAAGGCCCTCAGGGAAAATGATTTGGTGGTTATCTCTGACGGAACCAGGGAAAGATTGAACCTCTGCCGCACTAGTGTCACTTTTGCACGGGCCTGGAAGGAATCTGACCTCATCTTTGCCAAGGGCGAAGGCAACTTTCGGCGTCTCATTATGACTTCACACAAGTTTACACGGGATATTCTGGCTTTTTACCGAGATAAACAGGGTCAGTTACATTTTGCCTTCAAAGAAAAGAGCCCTCGGGTGCGTAAGGTTACGGAAAAGGAGATTTTAGCCAAGGCTGAAGAGATCAAGCGACAGATGAGAGAAGCCAAGGCCAATGGCCAAAAGGTCATGTTTTATAGCGCTATTGTTGGCAGTATCCCGGGGCAGACTAAGGTGGCCATAAATATTCTAAATCGTTTTGTGGATTATTTGCGCTCGCGTCTGGATGGCACTTTTATTATCAATCCAGCCGAACATTTTGAGCCGGGCCTGGATGGGGATGACTTGATGTATATGTGGGAGATTGTTCAGCGCAGCGGGTTGATTGATGTGTGGAGGTTCCAGACCGTGGCCGATATAGAGAAGAGTTTTGAACTCATGGGCCAAAAAGTTCCGCCTATCTGGGCAGGGAAAGATGCTACATTTTCTACCGGTTGCACTAAAGAGATGCAAATCGCCCTGGAGGAACAGCGCAAGTATCCGGAAATGCAGATAATTGGGCCAAGTCCGGAAAAGTTTTTCCGCCGTAGAGAGTATGGGGTCGGTAAGTTTTTTGATGCCAGTATTGAGAGGTAAAAAGGAGAGCAGGTAAAAGGCAAAAAGACTAAAAGGTAGAAAAGGTTAAAGAGTCTGTGGCCAAACCTTGCTTAAGAGGACAAATTTTCATAATTTTTTTCAATCCTGATTTCTAATCTGGTAGTCAAAATGGTGTTGAGCCATAGACTCTAAATAGGAGAAGACCAGGGGCATGTATTGTTTCTGTAAGTTGCGACTCACAAAACTATATCTTTGCTGCTTTCTTTTAATTCTGGTTTGGGGCTGTGCTCCTAAGGCGCCGGAGAAGCCTTATTTTGATTATGTGCAGGGAAGAAAGATAGTATCCAGGTTGCCACGTTTGCCTATTGGGCAAGAATTGCGATCATGGCAGGAACTTAAGCCGAGTATTCAAAGAAGTTTGGAGTTTGTGCGTCGTAAAAATGGCTCTGAGGTGGTTTTGAAACGACCGGACTTAACCCTTACTTGGCAGGATTTGCAGGAGACACTGGAACTACTCCTTGAACTCCTGCCCCGCCTGGATCAAGACCCAAAGATTTTAAGCGACTTTTTTGATTTTTATGAGCTAAAACCGGATGTTTTGCTTACAGGCTATTATGAACCGTGGCTGGAAGGCTCGCTTGAACCATCTCCTGAATATCCCTATCCTGTTTACGCCTGTCCGGATGATTTGAAAGTAGTGGACCTGGGTCTGTTTCATCCACGCTGGCAGGGGCAGCGTTTAGTGTATCGCCTGGATAATGGGGAGATAAAGCCGTATTATTCCAGAGCGGAAATTGATGGACAGGGAGTTCTCGCTGGAAAGGGTCTAGAAATTGCCTGGGTTAAAGATAAAATAGCTCTTTTTTTTCTGCATATTCAGGGATCAGGGCGGCTAGTTTTACCGGACGGCCAGGTTAAGCATGTTCTATACGCAGGGAAGAATGGCCGGCCCTATGTATCATTAGGTCGAGTCTTGGCTGATAATGGTTATTTAAGTTTAGAGAATGTCAGTCTCCAATCAATAAGGAAATTTTTAAAGGAACATGCAGAAATTGCTGACGATCTTTTATATACTAATCCCAGTTATGTTTTTTTTCGTTTAGGTGATAATGGTCCCTTGGGTAGCATGGGTCAGCCGTTGACGCCGTGGGTGAGTGTGGCTAGTGATCATTCTTTTGTTCCTTTGGGGTCTGTCTTGTTTTTGCAGACTCGACTTCCGGTTGAGGAAGGTAGAGAAAAGGAATTTTCAGGTCTGGTTCTGGCTCAGGATAGGGGTGGAGCCATTAATGGTAACCACTTTGACCTTTTTTGCGGCTCGGGCAGTCGTGCAGAATATATGGCCGGACATTTAAAAAAGAGGGCGGAAATTTTTCTATTGGTAAGAAAAAAATAGATGAATCTGTGGCCAAACCTTACATAAATAGAGGAAAAATTTTCATAATTTTTTTCAATCCTGATTTCTTTCATGCTGGTGCAAATGTCTGGAACCATCTATAGCTTGCTTGCGGACAGAGCATAATGGTACATTTAGGATAAATGAATATTATTTTTATTATCGATAGTTATGGTAAATAGTCCCGGATATTCAGTTTTGTCACCCCGATGCTCTGCTTATCCGCAAGCTTCGTCAAGATGGTTTGTCCAGCCCTTTGCAATGCTTTCAAGAAACCAGGATTTCTAATCTGGCAGTCAAAATGGGGTTTGGCCACAGATTCAGAAGCGCGAGACGGGAATTATAAAGATTATGCATGAAATAATCAGCAAAGACTCTCTTAAAAATCTCCTTCGTGATTGCTGGAGCCTACAATTAAAAAAAGTGACAGAATGGCATCAGAACGAGCCGGGATTGTTTTTAGACGAATTGGATGACCAAAGTGATTTGAGAGATATAGTTCTGGCCCAGCATTTGTGCAATTTTAAATTGTGGCATGTGGAGGATAAGGCCAGAAGGACAGACGTCAGCCCTGAGGTCATTGCCAATTGTAAAAGAGAAATTGATGGGTTAAACCAGCAGCGCAATGATCTTATTGAGAAGATGGATGCCTGGTTAGTACAAAGGATAGAAACCATACTGCCAAAAGAGGCGAAAACGAGATACAATACTGAAACCATTGGCTCTGCCCTGGACAGGATGTCGATTTTAAGCTTGAAAATTTATCATATGCAGGAGCAGACACAGCGTCAGGACGTTGACAAGGAGCATATTACCCGTTGCCGAGAAAAACTTGTCACTTTGTGGGAACAGCACGAAGATCTGGGGCAAAGTATTCTGGATTTGATCGAAGAATATGCTTTGGGATTAAAAAGACCCAAAGTTTATTTTCAGTTTAAAATGTATAATGATCCAAAGCTTAATCCTGAATTATATAGTAGGTCTAAGGGATAAGGATTAAGGTGTAAATTTGAAAAATGGAGTGTTATAAATGCCTGAATATGAGAGTGTAATTGGGTTGGAGGTCCATGCCCAACTAAAAACCAAAAGTAAAATTTTTTGTTCATGTTCCACAGAGTTCGGTAAGGATCCCAATGAGAATACCTGTCCGGTATGTATGGGTATGCCCGGGGTGTTGCCGGTACTGAATAAAAGGGCGGTGGAATATGCCGTTAAGATGGCATTGGCCGTGAATTGTAAGGTTAACAAAAAGTCAATTTTTGCCCGCAAAAATTATTTTTATCCGGATTTACCCAAAGGTTATCAGATTTCACAATACGAACTGCCTGTGGCTGAGCATGGCTATATTACTATTCAAGTGGGTGGAAAGGAAAAGAAAATCGGCATCACCCGGATTCATATGGAGGAAGACGCGGGCAAATCAGTTCACTCGTCAGCGGAAAATGTTAGTTTTGTGGATTTGAACCGCACAGGAGTACCCTTGATTGAGATTGTTTCTGAACCGGATATTCGCAGCCCGGAGGAAGCTGTAGCTTACTTAAAGGCCCTGCGTAGTATTTTGGTCTATTTAGATATCTGCGATGGAAACATGGAAGAGGGCAGTTTCCGCTGCGATGCCAATGTTTCTATTCGGCCCAAAGGGCAGAAAGAGTTCGGGACCAGGACTGAACTCAAGAATATGAATTCATTTCGTCACGTGCAGCGGGCTTTAGAATATGAGATAGAGCGTCAGATTGACCTGGTCGAAGATGGTGACAAAGTGGTTCAGGAAACCAGGCTCTATGATGCAGATAAAAATATTACCAAGCCCATGCGTGGTAAAGAAGAGGCCCATGATTATCGTTACTTCCCGGATCCTGATCTGGTACCATTGGTGCTGAAAGATGAGTGGATTGAGGCCTGGCAACAAGAGCTTCCGGAATTACCTGCTGCCAAACAGGACAGGTTTGTTCAGGAATACGATTTGCCGGTTTATGATGCGGAGGTGTTAACTGCGGAGAGAGATCTGGCAGATTTTTTTGAACAGACAGTAAAAATTTACAACCAGCCCAAAAAAATCAGCAACTGGATTATGGGCGAAGTCTTGCGCGAACTTAACGAGGCCAAAATAAATATTAGCCAGACTAAATTCAGACCGGAGAATTTGGCCAAACTGATAAAAATAATTGATGATGGTTTGATTAGCGGTAAAATCGGGAAGAGCATTTTCTCCGAAATTTTTAATACGGGTCAGGATCCCGAAGAATATGTTCGCGCCAAGGGCATGGTTCAGATCTCTGATAGCAGTGCTTTGGAACAGGTAGTGGAAGAGGTTTTGGCCAGTTTGCCCAGCGAAGTTGAGAGGTATAAGAGCGGTCAGACCAAGTTGCTCGGTTTTTTTGTTGGTCAAGTGATGAAAAAGACAAAAGGCCAGGCCAATCCAGGTTTGGTGAATAAAATTTTGAGAGAAAAGTTGAGTTAATTTATGAACCACATTTACTTCGACCCAGAAAAGAATGCCCTGGTCCTGCTCGATCAGCGCTGTTTACCTTTAAAGGAGGAGTGGTTTCTCTGCACTAACCTGGAAGATGTAATTTATGCCTTGAAAGAGATGGTCGTTCGAGGAGCACCGGCCATTGGGGTTACAGCGGCTTTTGGTTGTTATTTGTTGGCCCGGGAAGCGGCTGCCGCTGGAGACTGGAAGGCTAAAATAGACCAGGGGCTGAACGAATTATCGCAGGCCAGGCCCACAGCCGTTAATTTAGTTTGGGCTGTGGATTTTATGCGTTCGTCCTGGGAGAAGAGCCAAATCAATTCTCCTGTGGAACTTGCTCATTTGTGGCTTGAGCTGGCCCGGAAAATTCTAGCTGAAGATATAAGTATAAATAGAAAAATGGGTCGGTTTGGTGCGGAGCTGCTACATGATGGAGATGTGGTTATGACTCATTGCAATGCCGGAAGCCTGGCCACGGGTGGATATGGCACGGCCCTAGGAGTTATTCGGGCAGCTATCGAGGCTGGAAAAAAAATTGAGGTCATTGCCAATGAGACAAGGCCTTTTTTGCAGGGGGCAAGGCTTACGGCTTATGAGCTCAAGCAAGATGGTATTCCGGTTAAAGTGGCTTGCGATAATGCCGCGGCCTTACTTATGCGTAAAGGCTTGGTGAACAAGGTCATTGTGGGCGCAGACCGTATTGCCAGAAACGGCGATGTGGCCAATAAGATTGGCACATATGGAGTAGCTCTTCTGGCTAAGGCCCACAATATTCCGTTTTATGTGGCCGCACCAATGTCTACCATTGACCCAAAAACTCCAACCGGTGATGACATTACTATTGAAAAGAGACCGGCCAGTGAAGTAACCCATATCAATGGTCAAGCTGTTGTTCCGCCGGGGGTAGAGGTGTTTAACTTTGCCTTTGATATAACCCCAAACGAGCTTATAAGTGCTATTATTACAGAAAAGGGAGTGTTTAGGCCTCCATATAGTTTTGAGTCGTAATTCACGATTCATGAAAAAATGTGGCAAAGCAATTGTATTGTGTCTAAAGAGTCTGTGGTCAAATCTTACTCAAATGGATATTTTTTTATTATCGATAGTTATGGCGGCTAGTACCAGATATTCAGCTTTGTCACCTCGATGCTCTGCTTATCCGCAAGCTTCGCCAGGATGGCTTGCTCAACCCTTTGCAATGTTTTCAAGAAACCGGGCTTTCTAATCTGGTAGTCAAAATGGGGTTTGGCCATAGATTCTGAATAGAAACCTGAATCCGTAGAAAGTGAGCAAATTTTGTTTATTGACAACTAGCAATCCGGAAATTTTGTCAAACAGGCGAAAAAACTCCCTCGAAGGCAGCCTGAATTAAAGTTTTAACACGATTAGTTGGATTTATGGGGCTATATTTTCAGGTTTTTAAGCAAATTTTGGAGCTAACGACTTAAAAAGATTTTAATTAAGGTTGCCTAACTCGGTCAGACAGTTTTCTCTGTTTTGCAAAAGCCTCGGGTTGTTACAGAAGTCGTTGTTGGGTTAACCTTCACGGATCCGGGTAGAAATTAAAACCAAATTTGGATTTTGTATAAGTAACTCAACTTTTTGAGTTAATTTGCGAGCGCATTTTCTTCAATGCTGACAAAGACTTGGACACATCTAAGGCTTGCTTGCGGGCTGTGCATAATGGGGTTAGTCAATGGAATATTACTTAATGCCTTTTCTTATGATGGGTTTCGAAAGTTCGGTGGAATAACCTTCCTATGCACAGCACTTCCGCAATCTTCGCCAAGATGTGTTACCCAACCCGTTTGTAATGCATTTCAGAAAATGCACTCTTCAATTGTGTAGTAATTTGAGGATGTTAATCGTGTCAGAAAGTTGAGTAAGTAAATAATTATATCATTATTAATTTTAGGAGGAAATATGGCCTTAGATGAAAGAATTGTTACCGAAGCTATTATCACTAAATATTTTGAAAAGTTCAAAGAATGCCTGGACCTGGATGTGGCTATTGTCGGAGCCGGACCTTCAGGTATGACTGCTGCCTATAAGCTGGCTGAAAATGGACATAAGGTTGCCATTTTTGAGCGCAAGTTGTCCATTGGCGGTGGCATGTGGGGCGGAGGAATGACCTTTAATTATATCGTGGTTCAGGAAGAGAGTCGAAGAATTTTAGAAGAAGTTGGCCTGACTTTAGAAGAATTCAAGCCAGGTTATTATACTGTGGATGCCGTGGCAGCCACAACTACTTTGGCTTCAAAGGCCTGTCTTGCCGGTGCCAAAGTTTTTAACTGTATGAGTGTCGAAGATGTAGTGGTTAGAGAAGAAAACGGGCAAAAAAGGGTTTGTGGTTTGGTTATAAATTCCAGCCCCGTGGAAATCGCCGGTTTACACGTAGACCCTCTGGTCATTCATTCCAAGTTTGTAATCGAGGCAACAGGCCATGACACAGAGCTTTTACAGACCTTGCTCAGGAAAAATGATCTCAAGCTTCTCACTCCTTCAGGCAAGATTGAGGGTGAAAAATCCATGTGGGCCGAAGTTGCAGAAACTAACACGGTCAAGAATACTCGAGAAGTTTTCCCAGGTGTATATGTATGTGGAATGGCAGCCAACGCCAGCTTTGGTTCTTATCGTATGGGTCCTATCTTTGGTGGAATGCTTCTGTCCGGGGAGAAGGTGGCCAAAGAGATTGATGCCCGTTTAAAAGGCTAAGAGCCTAATAAGCAGGTTAAAAGGCAAAAGGTTAAGAGTATTAAGTTGTTAAAAGTTAGAATGCAACGTCAACTTACTCTTAACCTTTTTTAGATAAACTTTAGATCAGACAGGGTGGGTAAACGTGCTTCCTTTTGTAGTTATTGCTGGTCGTCCCAATGTGGGCAAGTCCACTCTTTTTAATCGTCTGATCGGTAAGAATAAGGCCCTGACTCACGATCGTCCAGGTGTTACCCGTGACCGCATCTATGGTGAGGTGCGCAGAGGAGGAACACCATTTGCTCTGGTCGATACGGGTGGTCTTATTCTGGATGCTGATGAGGGGATAGAAAAAGAAATTTTGGCCCAGGCCCAGGAGGCCATTGAGGCTGCCGACTTGGTTTTGTTGGTAGTGGATGGCCGGGAAGGGATAAATCCCCTGGATGAGCAACTGGCTGAAATGCTCAGGCAGAGCAACAAGCCCATCCATCTGGTGGTGAACAAGGTGGATGGGCTAGAAAAAGAAGATGCTCTGGTGCCTGAGTTTTATGAACTAGGATTTGACTTGACCCCGGTATCAGCAGCGCATGGACATAATATTACCGGGCTTATTGAGGAAATTCGAGCCAAATTGCCTCCAATAGAAAGGGAGCAGGAAGTTCAGGACAAAGCTCCTGGTCTTCGTCTAAGCTTACTTGGCCGCCCCAATGTGGGTAAGTCCTCCATGATTAATGCTTTAGTGGGAGAAAACAGGCTCATTGTCAGTCCCGTGGCCGGTACAACCAGGGACAGTGTTGATGTGACATTGGAAAAGGATGGAAAACTTTATACATTTGTGGACACTGCTGGGGTGCGCAAAAAGAGGCGAATTCGGGATAGTTTGGAACAGTTTAGTGTTTTGAGGGCTTTAAGGAGTAGCAAGAGGGCACAGGTGGTACTTTTGGTTCTGGATGCCCTGGAGGGAGTTCTGGCTCAGGATAAAAAGTTGCTTTCATTTCTGGATCGGGAGAAGACCCCGTTTATTGTGGTTGTAAATAAAATTGACCTCATCCCGCGGTCCAAGCTCGCTCAGCTTAAAGAATATTTCAGGCAGGAGCTTAGGTTTTGCAGTCACGCTCCTATAGTGTATACTTCCACAATTTCCAAGGCCGGTCTTGGGAGCCTACTGCCACTGGCCGAAAATCTGTGGGCTGAGTGCCAAAAAAGGGTAACTACCGGACTGTTGAACAGGTTAATCAAGGAGGCGACATACAGGCATCAGCCACCTTTGATTAAAGGCAAGCGGGCCAAATTTTATTATATGACACAGGCCGGGGTATGTCCTCCGGAGTTTGTTTTTTTTGTGAATAATAAAGAACTGGTAAAACCCACTTATGTCCGCTACCTGGAACGACAGATAAGAAAGCTTTTTGGTTTGAATATGGCGCCAATAAGGATGTATTTCAGGGATAAGGGGTAAAGGGAGAATCTCTTAGAGTTTATAGGAGGATGTGGGTCATGAGAGACAGTTATTTAATTAGAGTCCAGTCGGTTGTTTTCCTTTACCATTTATCCTTACCTATTAATCCATAATCCTTAATTCTAAAAAAATGGAGGTTATATGGTTCAAAAGGCCGATAAAATCTGGTTTGATGGCCAGCTAGTTCCTTGGGACGAAGCCAATGTGCATGTACTCACACATACCTTGCACTATGGCGTGGCTGTATTCGAAGGTATTCGCTGTTATAAGTGTACTGATGGTTCTTCTGCCGTTTTCCGTCTCAAAGAGCATGTGGATCGTTTTTTTGATTCGGCCAAGGCAGTGGAGATGAATATCCCGTTTACCCGGGAAGAAATTAGTGCGGCCATTCTAGAGACCTTAAAAGTGAACAGGCTGGAGCAAGGGTACATTCGTCCTTTGGCTTTCATTGGTGACGGGGCCATGGGAGTGCATCCAGGTGACAATCCTATAAGGGTGATAATTGCCACTTGGCCATGGGGAGCCTACCTGGGAGAGGAAGCTCTGCAAAAAGGCATTCGAATAAGAACCTCCAGTTTTACCAGGCACCATGTCAATGTCATGATGACCAAGGCTAAGGTAGCGGGCAATTATGTTAATTCTGTGCTGGCAAAAATGGAGGCTGTAGCTGATGGATACGACGAAGCCCTGATGCTGGATGTGGATGGATATGTCTCCGAAGCCACGGGCGAAAATATTTTTATCGTCAAAAAGAGTAAGCTAAAAACTCCGCCTCTTGGCTCTATTCTGGGTGGAATTACCAGAGACACCTTGATCACTCTGGCCAGGGACATGGGTTATGATGTTGTTGAACAAAGATTTACCCGTGATGAGCTTTATGCTGCCGATGAGGCCTTTTTCTGTGGTACGGCTGCAGAAGTGACACCTATTCGGGAAGTGGATCGCCGTGTGATAGGAGCTGGCAAGGCCGGGCCGGTGACTATGCTCTTGCAGAACGAATACTTTAAGATTGTTCATGGTGAAAATCTCAAATACGCTGGTTGGTTAACTTCTTATGAGCTTTAGATAAATGTCCAAGGTCAGTCTGACTGCTAAATACAGGCCCCAGACCTTCGCCCAGGTTGTAGGACAAGACTATATCAAGTCTATTTTGTCCCGTGCTTCCGCTGAGAGTAAAGTTGCTCCGGCATATTTGTTCAGCGGTACTAGGGGAGTTGGGAAAACTACTGTTGCGCGCATTTTTGCCAAGGCGATAAATTGTGAAGAGGGTCCGGGGCCTGAGCCATGTAATAAGTGTAGCCATTGTGTCCAGATTACAAAGGGAGTGGCAACTGATGTGCTGGAAATAGATGGCGCTTCCTATAATAGAGTTGACGACGTGCGCAAACTAAGGGAAGAAGTGCCATTTCCTCCCCTTAGCTGCCGGTATAAAGTGGTCATTATTGACGAAGCCCATATGCTTTCCAAGTCGGCCTTTAATGCCCTGCTAAAGACCCTGGAAGAGCCTCCCAAACATTGCGTATTTATCATGGCTACTACAGAGCCGGAGAAGTTCCCCATCACCATTATCAGCCGTTGTCAACACTATGTCTTTAAAAGAATTCCTCAAAATGAGCTCACCAGTCATCTACAATCGGTTCTTGAGGCAGAAGGTGTAGAATATGAATCTTACGCCATAAGTCTTATTGCTCGTCGAGGCGGGGGAAGTGTGCGTGACAGTATGTCCTTACTGGCCAAGGTCTTGGCCTTGGGAGAAAAAAAGCTCATGACCAAGGATGTGAGAAAAGTCCTTGGGTTGGCAGGTCAAGAGACTTTTTTTCAGGTCATTGAAGCCATTTATAATCAGGATTTGATACACCTGCACCAGATTGTTGAAGAACTGCAAAATCAGGGTTTGGACATAGGCTTTTTTTTGCGAGAGCTTGCTTTATGTTGGCGAAATCTGTTTTTATTGGCTAAAGGTGGACAGCAGGCCAAAAATATTATTGATCTTCCAGAAGAAGAGTTGGATGCCTGGATTGAGTGGGCGCAAAAGTTTCCTTTGTCCAGAATCCATGCCAGTTGGCAGATGGTTTTGGAAGGACAAAAGAATGTGCTTAAAAGTATGGAGCCAGGGCTTGCTCTTGAGCTTTTACTTTTAAACTTGGCTTACTTGCCGGATCTCTTGCCGATTGCCAAGGTACAGGGAGATTCCTGGAAATCGGATTCAAAATCCAATACTTCAGTCCGGCCAGGGCCTATTCAGGCCCCGGCTGCCTTGGGTAAAAAAGTGCAGGAGGATCCTGCATCATCAGTAGGGACAGAAAAAAAAACTCCAAAGTTTAAAAGCGAGAAAAAAGGCTACGTAAGTTCTAAAATTTCTGGCAAGTTAACTTCTTTCCCTGAAAATAATAGGCCTAAGGTTTCTGAATTAAAAGAGAGAGTGAGACAACATCCTGTGGTGCAGAAAGTTTTGGATGAGTTTAATGCTCGTATTGTTGATATAAGGTTTCGTGAACGCTAGGTTAATTGGTTGAATAGTTGAATGGGGAAAAAGGTAAAAAGAATAGGGTTAACTTTTTTATATCTTTAAGCCTTACACTTTTAAACCCCATACTGAGGAGGAAAATAATGAATGATTTAATCCGACAGGCTCAGATGATGCAGAAAAAGATGATGAAGATGCAGGAAGAGCTATCCAAAAAAGTTGTTGAAGCTTCTGCCGGAGGAGGCATGGTCACAGTCAAGGCGACTGGCGGTCAGGAAATCGTAGAAATCAAGATTGATCCCAGTGTAGTCGATCCGGATGATGTGGAGATGCTCCAGGATCTGGTGTTGGCTGCTACCAATGAGGCCTTGAAAACAGCCCGGGACATGGTTCAGTCAGAGATGTCTCAGCTTACCGGGGGGTTAAAGATTCCAGGATTATTTTAGGGGGAAAAGGTGACTAGCCTGCCTAAGCCACTGCAACTTGTTGTGGAACAACTATCTGCCTTGCCCGGGGTGGGCCCCAAAAGCGCCTTACGTATGGCCATGACAATATTGGCCTGGCCCAAAGACAAGGCCCAAAATTTGGGGCAATCTATTTATAATTTAAGGGATGCCCTGTGTATCTGCTCTAAGTGCGCAAGTCTTTCGGATTCAGATCCGTGTAAGATTTGTGCCGATCCTTTGCGCGAGGATGAAAGATTATGCCTTGTGGCTGAGTGGGATTCGGTTCTGGTCCTGGAAGAAGCCGGTTTTTTTAAAGGCAAGTACTTGGTTTTGGGAGGCCTTTTATCCCCCTTGGATGGAGTAGATGCACATAATCTTGAGTTAGAAAAGTTGAGAGCAAGACTTGCCGAGGGGGTGGTTGAGGAAGTTATTCTGGCCTTGGGAACAACTATGGAGGCAGAAGCAACCGCATCGTATGTCAAGAATATGGTCCAGAAAGAGTTTCCCAAGGTGGAGGTTACCAGGTTGGCCCAGGGAATTCCTCTGGGAGCTGAATTAAAATACATTGACAAAGAAACCTTGCGTCAATCTCTGCATTGGCGCCAGAGTTTTTGATACGTAAATGAGTTGGCATTCATCCAATACTCTATCCATTCACTCACCACAGATATACTTATAAATTAACCTTTGACACCAATAACACTAAACTCAACAAACGCATATGCAGGAGGAGGTTATGATTGAGACAAGAATCCATGGACGCGGCGGACAGGGAGGAGTGACCTCGGCTGAACTTTTGGCGAAAGGAGCCATTGATAAGGGTAAATTTGCCCAGGCTTTTCCCAGTTTTGGCCCTGAACGGAGGGGAGCTCCTGTACAGGCCTTTGTCCGTGTTTCTGATGAGAGAATAAAGCTCAGGGAAAAGATTTACGAGCCTAATATTGTCCTGGTTTTGGACCCGAGCTTACTAGATATAGGTAATGTCGCCGAGGGCCTAAAGAGTGACGGCTTGGTTGTGGTTAATTCATCAGAATCAGCCCAGGCAATTAAAGATAAATATGGATTTCCAAAAGTAGCTCAAGTGGATGCGACCAAGATTGCCTTGGAAGAGCTTGGTGTGCCCATCACCAACACGACCATGCTTGGTGCATTGCTTAAAGCTGCAGGTATATTGGACGTTAAAGACTTGCAGGGTGTAATTGAAGAAAGATTTGGACCGAAACTTGGGCCAAAGAATTTTGCTGCCTTGGAAAGGGCGTATGAAGAAACAGCAATAGTTTAAGTCTTAAGTGCAACTAATGACTTTTTTGTACCTACCTGTTGTTGTGGTCAATCATGTATTGTTATCAAGGTCATGAAAAAAGCCGGTCTTGAAAAAGGCCGGCTTTTAATTGATTCCTGAAAAATATCACGAACTCTCTATGCGCTAGTTTGTCACGCTTTCTTTATACCCTCTAGAAGTTCTTCAATAAGATCTTTTACCTTAACGATCTTTTCAGACCGATAGGTATTGCTGCCAGCAAAGGCAAAGCCTTCATCTAATTTACCTTGTTGGGCATTGATTAAGGCTAAAGAAATACAATAGGGTGATTTCTTGGGCTTACATGTTTTTATACAGTGATGAGGACATTTAAAAGGCACCTTTTCTCCCCGTTCCACTGCCTCTAAAAACTTATTTTTTACTGCCCGTCCGGGAAGCCCAACCGGACTTTTGATAAAAACAATGTCTTCTTTTTTGGCTCTCAGATGTTCCTTTTTAAAACCTTCCGAGGCATCACATTCTTCGGTAACAACAAAACGTGTTGCCATTTGGACCCCGCTTGCCCCAAGGTTTAGAAATCGGGCAATATCTTCACCGGAATAAACTCCTCCTGCAACAATCAGTGGGATAGGTTTGCCCGCCTTTTGAGCATAGGGGGTTATGGCCTGAAGAGTTTCTAAAACCAGCTGTTCCAGTCTGTATTTTTTGTTGGTCAGCTCTTCTAAAGAGAAACCGAGGTGTCCACCTGCTTTTGGGCCTTCCAAGACAAAAGCGTCGGGCAGATAATTATAACTTCGAAGCCATTTCTTGCATAAAATGTCGGCTGCCCGAGCTGAAGAAATGATAGGAACTAGAGCGGTTTTGTTCCCCGGGTACTTTTCTTTGAGTTTTGGTAAATTAAGTGGAAGTCCGGCTCCGGAGAAAATAATGTCAGCTCCAGCTTCAAAAGAAGCAGTCACCAAATCTTCATAATCACTCAACGCTACCATGATATTGACGCCAATAATTCCGCCAGGGGCCAGATTACGTGCCAGTGTGATTTCTTCTTTTAAAGTGCGAATGTTGGCCAACTGGGGATGTTTGTCAAAGTCGGGTGCTAAAAAACCCACGGCAGCGGCTGCTATTACACCGATCCCACCCATTTTAGCTACTGCGCTGGCTAAAGAATGGAGAGACACCCCTACTCCCATTCCTCCCTGAATTATAGGCACTTCTGCTTCATGAACGCCTATTTTTAACTTTGGAATAAGCATTGCTAATCTCGTTCTCCTTCATCCAAAAATTTCGTTTCTGTTTAAAACAGAAAACTCATTATTATGTTAAAAAAGTAAAAATTTCGAATTTGGCTCAATAATCTTTTTGAGCATATTTAACAAGTCCTAAAAACAGAAAATCAGGCCACTGTTGTTATCGAAACTAATAGACTGAAATAATTAATTTAACGTCATCAAATATATACAACTATTTGGTTTGACCTCCCTATCCATTTAACTCTAATGATCTTTCCCTCACGACACACTGGCTTTTTTCTGCTTCTCAATGGCCTTTTCCAAAGAACTGGCTACTTCCTGAGGGTCAAGGTTTTCGCCGGCTTCATAAAGGGCCAAAGTAACATTTATCTCTCTTTGAATTAAGGGCTGATTGATGTTGAAATAGGATTTCCACATCTTAACCGCATCTTTTAAATTTCCTTCTCGGGCAAAAGAAAGTCCCATATGTAGCACGGCAAAATTGTCCTTGGGCCTTATCTCCAAAACCTTATGCCAAAAATTCCTGGCCGTGCTCATTTCATTAAGACGAAAATAACAATAACCTGCTTTTTGCAAGGCTTCTAAATGGTCAGGCTCCTTTTCAAGGTATTGTGAGTAAAGTTTGGCTGCACGGACATAATCACACTGCTTCAAAGCCTGATCAGCCTCGATCAGTTCCGGGCTAAGCCCTGAGGCTTGATCGTCTTCCAGATGTTCAAACTTTATTCGTTTTATAACTCCTCGTAGAAAACCTCGACGAGAGACTTTTTTTTGCTTGCCGGTGGCCATAGTGTTGCTTGATTGGTTTGGTTAAGTTGTTGAGTGAGTTATTTGTTGGGTTGGTGAGTAGGCTGGTTAAACCGAACCCAACTCCTGACCCGGAAAACAAAATTAGTTTTAGGCATAATTAAAACTTATATATCCTGCGCCAATCTGTACAGGGCATTGACCACGGCAGCGGCTACAGGGCTTCCACCTTTAGGCCCTTCATTAGTAATATAAATCAGGTCGCTGTCCATGAGTGCTCGCTTAGACTGGGCCGCACCCACGAAACCTACGGGTAAAGCTACTACCAATGCCGGCTGAGGCCCTCCTTTGGCGCAGATATCCAGAAGTTTCCACAGTGCTGTTGGGGCATTGCCAATGACTACCAATGCCCCGTCTAAATTAGGGAGCAAATTTTCAAAGGCCAAGGCAGCCCTGGTTGTATTTTCTTTTCTGGCCCTGGCTAACACATCAGGATCATCTATGGCACAATAGACATTGTCCAACTTGGTCAGAGCGGTTCTGACCATCTGGACATCGCAGATAATCTTTCTTTGTTCTCTTATACATCTAATGCCCTGTTCAATGGCCAGAGGGTGGAATCTCAGTGAATGGACAAATGAGAAATCAGCACTGGCATGAACCACACGGGCGGCAACTTGTTTTTGCTCTTTGTCTAAGTGTGACCATATACCTTGGTTTAGAATAAAATCCAAGCTTTTCTGCTCAATATTTTCTCCCGAAAAAAACTTATCTTCCTCTGTATAAGACCAAATTCGTTCATAAATAATTTCCTCAACCAGGGGTTCATTTTCTAAAGTGGCCAAAAGCCTAAATTCTACTCCGGAATATTTTTGCCTTAAATTTTGGAGCATAGCCGGAATATCTTTTTCCACGTGGTTGCCGTTATATAAGAAATAGGGGAAAATTATTATTTCTCTACAACCCTGTTCAATGAGTTCCCTGGTTTTTTCCTCAAGCGTGGGCTGACCCAGAGAAAAAAAAGCTGGTTCCACACGGGCCTTGCCTATGCGCCGGGCTATTCTTCTAACCATGCGAGTAAAGCTCTCGCTCACAGCGCCGCGCCTGCTTCCATGCCCCAAGATGATAATTCCTTTTGTCATTAACATTCCTTTATTTTTTGTACAAAATATTTGGCAACCTCAGGTTTATGCCCGAAATACAGGTGCACATAACTGGCTAAAATATTTTTTGTATAGATTCCTAATGTGTAAAGCTTTTGTCCAGCGGCATTTTTTACAGCAAATACATTAATCCAGCGGGAGTTGCCATGAACAGGTTCAATCTCTGAATAATGGAATTCGTGTCCGCGAAGGGTCAAGTCTTTTTCCCCGAGGAAGGTATCTTTTAAAAATTTTACTTCAACATACCCCAGCCTTTTTCTGGTCCGGAGCATTCTGGCATTGAAAGGAATAAGCCCAAGCATAGGATATGTTTTATTGTCTACGGTCTCTATTTGCTGACATAAATACATAAGCCCGCCGCATTCAGCATAAATTTTGCCGCCCAAGGCAGCGTGAGTGCGGATACTTTCTACCATGCCTTGGTTTTGAGCCAGTTCTTTCGCCCAAAGTTCCGGATAGCCTCCGCCCAGATAAATAGCATCTAAGTTGGGAGGCAAGTGGTCATCCTTGAGTGGAGAAAAAAATACGAGCTGTGCACCAGCCATTTCTAATATGTCCAGGTTCGCCTGATAGTAAAAATTGAATGCATCATCCAGGGCTATGCCCAGGCGTACTTTTTTTTGAGGACTGATTATATTCTTTGCAGTTCCGGGAAGCGTTTGATGATGAGTCTTGCGGTCATAACCAGCCAGGCGCAAAATTTCATCTAGCTGAAGAAACTCTCTTGCTGCCTGGGCCCAATTTTCAATTTCATCCTTATTCATCTGGCTGGCACCTACGCTAGATAGCCCTAAGTGTCTGGATTTAAGTGTAGGGAGGCTTCCTTTGGGAATGGCCCCTACCAAAGGCGGCAGGTGAGCGCTTTTTAATGCTTTTTCCAATATTTTTTTATGTCTTTCGGAACTACAGCCATTGGCAATGACCCCAGAGATGTTCTGTCCAGCTTGCTCAAAACTACAATATCCTTTGACCAGTGCGGCAAAACTTCTGGCCATGGCTTTTGCCTGACAAACGAGGATAACCGGGGAATTCAGTACTTGGGCCACATGAGCGGTAGATGCAAAAGACGAATCTGCCATGCAACCGTCATAATAGCCCATCACCCCTTCAATCAGGGCCACCCCATGTCTCTGTGCAACGAGCTGTTCAATATGCGTCTTGTCGCTCATCCACAAATCCAAGTTGTAACAGGACCTGTCACTGAGCTTGGTCAGATACATGGGATCCAGATAATCCGGCCCAACTTTAAAAGGGCTGACAGCAACTCCCATGGCTCTAAGACCAGCAGCTAAGGCCAGGCAGATAGAAGTTTTACCAGCTCCGCTGTTTGTTCCGGCAATGACTATCATAATTTAATTGTGAGTTTTGAGTAATGAAGTTCAAGAAGATTACTATTCTTTTCCAACCTCCACAACCCAAATTTTCTTTGTCCGGGCGTTTTCTTCATAACTCAAGATTTTGACCTTAAGACCCTGTGGACCAACCTCGTTTTGGCTACCAGATTAGAAATCAGGATTGAAAAAAATATGAAAAGTTGCCCTCTTAAGTAAGGTTGGGCCACAGGATCTTAAAATGTCTTAAGAACTTGTAGCCAAACCTTTTTATAAACTTAATTTCCATGGTTTATTCTAGTCTTGATTTCTTTCATGCTGGTACAAAGACTTGGACCTGTTCTCAAAACTTGCTTGCGGACAGAGCATAATGGGATGTTTTAGGTAAACAAATATTCTTTTTATTATCGATAGTTATGGTCAATATCGCAAAATATTTAGCTCATTCATGCCGATGCTCTGTTTTCCCGCAAGCAAAGTTCAAGATTGGGTTACCCAAGCCGTTTGTAATGCATTTCAGAAACCAAGACTTTCAATCAGCGGTTAAAATGGGGTTTGGCCACAGACTCTTAAATCATAACCAGACAAAAAATAGCGTTCAGTAACACTTTTAGTAAAAAACATTCAAAAAAATACCGCTGTTTTTGCCTAAAAAAAGTGCCTAAATTTCAAAACCTCGGTTGCGATCTGTTTATAAACATGTCATTATAAATAAAAATGATTAACGGGAATATTTATTGGGTTTTTTAATCGGAGCTGTTAATCTATTATGGAAAGCCTCTGTATGCTTAGAGGAAAAACTATTGGATATAACAGATAATTTCCTAAGGAGGAGTTTATGGCAGAAGCAGCACTGAAGTTAGACGCAGAGCCTAAAACCACCTTTATGGATAAGGTCAAAGAGATCTTGCCTGAACAAGGGCATCTGAATCTTTGCCTTACCTGTGGTGCCTGCTCTGCTGGTTGTCCCGCCAGTGGCCTTGAGGGAATGGACCCCAGAAAATTTTTACGCATGGCTGCCTTAGGGCTTGATAAAGAAGTCACCTCCACCCCATGGGTATGGATGTGCACCATGTGTCGTCGTTGTGTTCACGCCTGTCCCATGAACATTGATATCCCCCAGTTGGTCTTTTACGGACGCCAAAGCTGGCCCAGAGAAAAGAGGCCCAAAGGGATTATTGGGTCCTGCGATCAGGGGCTGGCAACAGAAGGCAACAGTGCCATGGGAGCTCGTTCTGAGGACTTTAAATTTGTTGTCGAAGACGTTTTAGAGGAAGTCCGCGAGGAGCAAAAAGGGTTTGAAAATTTACAAGCACCCATTAACAAAAAAGGCGCTACTTTTTTTCTCAATCAGAATTCCAGAGAGCCAGTGACCGAACCTGATGAAATGGTCCCATTGTGGAAAATTTTGCATATTGTAGGCGCTGACTGGACTTATAGCACAAAGGGTTGGGCTGCTGAGAACTACTGCTTGTTTGCTGCCGATGATGAAGCCTGGGAAAAGATTGTGCGCAATAAAGTTGAAGCTGTGGAGGAGCTGGGTTGTAAAATCTGGCTCAATACGGAGTGAGGACACGAATTCTTTGCAGTCCGGGCCGGATTGCAGAAATTCAACATCAAAGCTAACTTTGAGCTCGACAGCATTATTCGTTGGTATGCCATCTGGATCAGAGAAGGCAAGCTTCCGGTTAACTCTGACTGGAATAAAGATCTGAAGATCAAGTTTACCGTTCAGGATCCCTGCCAGTTAGTACGTAAGTCTTTGGGTGACCCCATTGCCGAGGATTTGCGCTTTGTAGTTAAGTCAGTTGTTGGGGAAGAAAACTTTGTGGAAATGTATCCCAACAAATCCAACAACTTCTGCTGTGGTGGCGGTGGTGGCTACCTGCAATCAGGTTTCCCTGAACAACGTAGGAAATATGGCAAGGTTAAATTCGATCAAATTAAGGCTACCGGAGCACAGTATTGTATTACTCCATGCCACAACTGCCATTCTCAGATTCATGATCTGAGCGAATACTACAATGGTGGCTGGCATAGCGTGCATTTGTGGACCTTGATCTGTCTCTCCCTGGGCATACTCGGTCCCAACGAACGAGAATACTTAGGTCCCGATCTGAAGGAAGTCGGCCTGTAAATATCCGGTTACCATAAAAGCAAACTAAAACCCCGCCTTAAGGCGGGGTTTTTTTATGGACACACCGGATAAATCAGATTAAAAAAGATCCTTGTGTCTCGCCTCAAAATATCTACATCCTTCAGCCTTTATGTCCTTTTGCTTATGGGCCTTAGCCTGATCAGTATCTTGGGAGCCATCTATCTCGGCCCCTTGTCCATACCATGGTCTAAAGTATCTTCCTGTCTCTGGCACGTGGGAGTACAAGACTCTGTTGCCCCACGAGAACTGTGCGACCCGAACCTTTCACTGATTATTTGGCATCTACGTATGCCTCGGGCTATTTTGGCCTTTCTTGTCGGTTCCAGTTTGGCCCTCTCCGGCGCAGTCTTTCAGGGTCTTCTGCAAAATCACCTGGCAGATCCTTTTACCATAGGCGTATCCACTGGCTCTGCTTTTGGAGCCAGCCTGGCCATTTTTTTTGGGTTGACCTCACTTTTTGGGCCGGTGACTCTGCCCATTTTTGCCTTATGCGGGGCCGGGCTTGCTCTGACCATAGTCCTTGGTCTGGGCTACAGGGGAGGTAAACTTAGCAAAGAATCCTTGGTCCTGGCCGGAATAGTGGTGGCTACATTTTTATCAGCTTTAATTTCTCTGCTGAAATCTCTGGATGAAGAATCCGTAGCCGGTATAGTCTTCTGGATCATGGGCAGCTTTCAAGGCCGCTCCTGGGAACATGTATCCATTTTTCTTCCTTACTATATTCCGGCCTGCCTCATAATTCTTTTCTGGGCCAGGGAGCTGGATATATTAAGTCTGGGCGACATCCATGCCAAGACGTTAGGACTTAATCCCAATAGAGTCAGGCTTTTTCTTCTTGCTGGAGCGAGCCTCCTTACTGGGGCGGCCGTATCAGTATCCGGTGTGATTGGTTTTGTGGGGCTGATCATTCCACATTTAATCCGGTTGTCCATAGGCAGCAACCATAAAAAACTGCTTCCACTGTCAGCTCTTTTGGGGGGTAACTTGATGATCTGGGCAGATATTCTGGCCAGAACTATCTTGTCAGGTGGAGAGGAATTGCCAGTAGGCGTACTAACTGCCCTCCTTGGTGGGCCGTTTTTTTGTCTGCTATTAGTTAAAAAGTTTAAGGCATAGAAAGTAGAAAGTTTATCCAGACATTAAAAATGATTGAAGTTAAAAATCTTAGCCTAGCCTACGGTAAGCAACGGGCCCTGCAGGATATAAGTTTCAAGATAAAACAGGGCCAGATGGTGGGCATTTTGGGGCCCAACGGGAGTGGCAAGTCCACTTTGCTTTCGTGTCTATGCGGGCTTTTAACTCCACAACATGGTCAGATACTTATTAAAGACCAGAAAATAGATGCTTTTAAGTCAAAAGATCTTGCCAAAATTTTAACCATATTACCCCAAGATAATCACCCACCACTGAGTATGTCCTGCTTCGAACTGGTCCTTACGGGCAGGTATCCATATCTTGGTCTTCTGGGTACGTATAGCTTTGAAGATAGGCAGAAAGCAGACCAGGCCATGCAGGATACAAAAACTTTTTCATTCAAACTAAGAATGACCGCAGAAGTCTCAGGAGGCGAGCTGCAACGTATCCTCCTGGCCAAGACCATTGTCCAGGAAACAGAAATCATTTTTCTGGACGAGGCCACAGCAAACTTGGATATCGCCCATAAAATAGAAGTGTTTAAGCTTCTTAAAAAATTGCAAGCCAGTGGCAAGACCATAGTCGTGGCTATCCATGATTTAAACCTGGCCGCGCTTTTCTGTCCACACCTGATTTTTTTGAAAGAGGGTCAGCTTAAATTTTATGGTCCGACAAAAGAAGTCTTTAACCAAACTAACCTGGAGCAAGTTTATGCTACGCCTACGTCAATTTTCAGACACCCGCAAACTGGTGCCCCGCAAGCTGTTTTCCATCTTCCTTAGCCTGTTTTTTTGGGTCTCACCTGCCTTTTCCGCTACAGTTATCGATGATTTGGGCCAAACTATCCATCTTTCAAAGACTCCCCAAAAAATAGTAACCCTTTACGGAGCCTTAACCGATATCCTTTTGGAACTGGGACTCGGCTCAAAAATCGTGGCTTGTACAAAAGAAGATAAAAATCTAGAACCATTAAGAAATAAGCCTGCCATTGGCACGCACATACGCCCAAATATAGAGCTTATTGTCAGTCTCAAGCCAGACCTGGTCTTGCAAATGGGCACTCGCAGACACAGCCTTATGCCGGTACACAGGCTCCAAAAATTGTCCATTCCTGTAGGTGTGTTCAATGTGCAGAACTTTGACGAGCTTTTTGTGACCATTGACAAAATTGGCAAGCTTTGTGGGGTGGAGCGTAGCGCCCGTCATCTGATTTCCAAGTTGCAGAATAGACTTAAAAAGGTGGCTGACTTGCGGCCTAAAAACTTTAGTCCCCCCATGGTTTTTTTTGAAGTCCGCTACCCTAATTTACTTACTGTGGGTAAACGATCCATTGTTACGGAGATCATCGCAAAAGCCGGCGGGATAAATCCGGTGAGTAAGGATAAAAAGCTAGTCAGGATAAGCGAGGAAATGCTTATTGCCCTTAACCCGGATATCTATATTGTCCAAAGAGGGCCGATGAATAAAGACCCTTTACCCTTAAATAGCAGGCCTTTATTTCGTAATCTAAAAGCTGTTAAAAAGGAAAATATCTTATATGTAGATGAAAAAAAGTATTCCCGGCCTGGACCTAAAGCAGTGCAGGCTGTAGAGGAATTGAGCCGGTTTATCAGGAAGTTTGTAGCAAAGAAGAGTTATAGTGCAGGTGGAAGTGATTGAGCAATAGTTCAAATCACCAGGAGAAGAACAACTTGTCCTGGTGATTTTTGGGTCCACTTGAAGAGTGGATCGCAATAGATCCAGCCGACCTGGTTCAGCGGAATGCCGTCTCTGGCGTCATTCTGAGCCCCGCTAGAAGCGGGACACACTTTGCGGAAGAATTTTCTCTACATTGCACGATATTCTCTGTTGTAATCAGAGTAACATAAGTAAACGTTCAAAGTAACACTAAGTGGATGTCAAAAATCAATATTAAACGAGACAAACAAGGGTAGTTGAATAATTTATCTATTGTTGTTGCTCATGTGCGTGTTCGTGAGCCGGAATTACCTCTCCTGTAACAGGATCGTGTTCATGATCGTGTTCATGAGGGTGTGAGTGGACCAAATCCCCATGCTTATGCTCGTGTTCATGGACGAATTTTGCGTATTTGGACTCTTTTTGGGAGCCGCAACCACATCCTTTACACATTTTGACCTCCAAAAAAACTGATTTCTTCTTATTTAACCCACCCTCGCCTAAATAGCAAACAAAAATTTTATAAACCCAAGAGCGCGTTATTTCGAACGTGCTCTGCTATCTTTTTCAAAAAAATCTTTAGAGCCACTGAAGAATCATAAGCCAAGAAGAAGCGGGTTCAGTTGTAAGCGAACAAGGTAAGTGCGCAAATAGGCTGCCAGTTGTCTGCCCCCCACCTTTTAGTGTGCGCATCTGCAAGTTTTTCATTTTCTGTTTTTTTGCAGAGTTTTTGCTGTATTTTTTGGGTGTTTTTTTACAAAAAGAGTAAAAAACGTGCTAGTTTTTACAATATTGTAATTTTTAATTTTACAAAAAAGAGATACAGTTTTGTAATATGTTGTTTTCTTTGAGAGAAGACAAAATTGTATGTTACTTGCAAATAATTACAACTTTGAAAAAAGTCGGAGAGGGTATGTTAATCAAACAAGTTTTTTATCCTAATAGGAGGTAAAAGGAATGAATAGTGCTGATACCGCTTTTATCATGGTCTCTGCTGCGCTGGTATTACTCATGACTCCAGGCCTGGCTCTCTTTTACGGGGGCATGGTGCGGAAAAAGAATGTTTTGGGTACTATTATGCAGAGTTTCATTATGATAGCCCTGATCAGTTTTGAATGGGTTTATCTTGGCTACACAATGTCTTTTGGTCCAGATGTTGGTGGTCTGATAGGAAACTTGTCCTGGTTTGGCTTGAACGGGGTAGGGCTCGAACCTAATCCTGATTACGCGCCTACGATTCCTCAACTAGTTTTTATGATTTACCAATGCATGTTTGCTGTAATCACGCCGGCCCTTATTACTGGCGCTTTTGCTGAAAGGATGCGCTTTGGTCCGTTTCTTGTTTTTAGTTTGCTGTGGGCAATACTTGTTTATAATCCTGTATGTCATTGGATTTGGGGGGCTGGCGGTTGGCTAAAAGCAAAAGGAGTTCTTGACTTTGCAGGAGGATTGGTAGTGCATTTGACATGTGGTGCAGCAGCGCTGGCTGCAGCCATTATTCTTGGCCCACGCAAAGGGTATGGTCGGGAAAGTTTTTTCCCGCACAACTTGCCTATGACCTTGTTGGGAACAGGGCTTCTCTGGTTTGGTTGGTTTGGCTTTAATGGTGGTAGTGCTCTGGCTGCAGATGGTATCGCTGGTACTGCTTTTGTGGCTACTCATCTAGGAGGTATGGCTGGTATGGCCATGTGGATTTTGATCGAATGGATACATGCTGGCAAACCAACTACACTAGGTGCTGCCTCCGGAGCTATTGCTGGCCTGGCAACAATTACCCCTGCTGCTGGTTTTGTTGGCCCCAACTCAGCCATAGTCATAGGCTTGCTGGCTGGTGTGTGTTGTTATATGGGAGTTATGGCTAAAAAATATTTTGGTTATGACGACAGTTTGGATGTAGTAGGAATTCATGGGCTTGGCGGACTGGTTGGGACTTTATGTGTAGGTATATTTGCTTCTAGGGCAGTTAATCCCGGGGGAGCAGACGGACTTTTGAGCGGTAATGTTTCGCTACTAGGAACTCAATTTTTGGGTGTAGTAGTTGTGGGTGTGTATGCTCTTGTTGTAAGCTGGATTTTATTGAAAGTTATTGATGCAGTCTTTGGCCTGCGCGTCTCTTCAGAAGATGAAGTAATGGGTATTGACATTAGCGAACATAGTGAAACTGCATATAATTAAATGTAGCAGGGTAAAAGGCAAAAGGATTGCGTAGAGAAAATTTTGCCTTGTGGGATTTTTAACTTATATATTGTTTTTCGTATTGTGCTTAAAGTGAACATTAAAGGAGCGTTTTATGAAAAAAATAGAGATTATCACACGTCCTTATAAACTTGACGAAATCAAGGCCAGTCTTACTGAACTGGGGATTAAGGGTATGACCGTCACTGAAGTAAAGGGGTTTGGCCGGCAAAAAGGACATCGGGAAGTCTATCGCGGTGCTGAGTATCAAGTGGATTTCTTGCCTAAAGTTAAAATTGAAGTGGTGGTCGACGACAGTTTAGTAGCTGAGGTTGTCCGGACGACTCAGGATGCAGCCCGCACCGGCAAGGTAGGGGATGGTAAAATATTTATCCTGCCGGTAGATGAGGTAATCCGTATCCGTACTGGAGAGCAAGGGAGCGCGGCTATTTAACCGAGAAAATAGAGCCGAGGGCTGACTAAAGAGCCTGTGGCCGAATCTTTTTATCAACTTAATTTCCAAGGTTTATTTCAGTCTTGGTTCCTTTCATGCTGGTACAAAGACTTGGACCCATCTAAAATTTGCTTGTGGACAGAGCATAATGGGATACTTTGGGTAAAAAATATTCTTTTTACTATCGATAGTTATGGTCAATCTCGCAAAATATTTAGCACATTCATCCCGATGCTCTGTTCTTCCGCAAGCTTCATTAAGATTGGGTTACCCAAGCCATTTGTAATGCATTTCAGAAACCAAGACTTTCAATCAGCGGCTAAAATGGGGTTTGGCCACAGGCTTAAAAGTGGCTTGAAGTGTAACTAGTTTTTTGTTTCGAATTTTCTTTTAAATATTATTTAAATATTAAGCGTTCAGCTTTCAATCTTAAAGGGTAGGGTAAAGTAAAAAGTTGATCCCTGGCCAGGTGTAGATTCAGCCCAGATCCGGCCTCCTAGTAACGTGACGATTTTTTTACACAGAGCCAGTCCCAGACCGGTTCCTCCATGTTGGCGAGTATATGAGCCATCAACCTGAGTAAATCGTTCAAAAATTAAATCCATTTTGTCCTTGGGAATGCCGCATCCGGTATCCCGGACAGCAAACAGGAGTGTGATTGAGTGCTCGTGAGTTAGCTCCTGGAGCCGGACAAGGATTTTTATTTCTCCTTTGTCTGTAAATTTAATGGCATTCCCGACCAGGTTGACCAAGACCTGGCGCACTCTTGAAACATCTCCTATGAGTAAATCAGGAATACCCTGATCAATATGATAAGAGATGCGCAGCCCTTTTTTCTGAGCCTGATGCATGAATATGTCCAGAATAGAATCCAGGGTTTTTGTCAAAAAAAAGTTTTCTTCCTTTATTTCGAGCTGTCCGTATTTAATAAGAGACATATCCAGGAGATCGTCTATAAGTGTAGATAAGCCCTGGGCGGCTTTATAGACGATATTCAGATTTTCTTTGGCCTCATCGTCAATTGTCGACAGGAGAACAAGCTCGGTCATACCCAGGATTGCATTCAAAGGAGTTCTCAATTCATGGCTTAAATTGGCCAGGAACTCATTTTTGACCTGGTTGGCTTCTTTGGCCTTTTTTTGGGCCAGGATAAGTTTTTTTTCGATATTTTTTCTTTCTTCGATTTCATGTTTTAAGTCTTCATTGGTTTTGACTAGTTCACTGGTTCGTTCGGCAACTAATTGTTCCAGCTCTTCTTTATGTTTTATAAGCTCCTGCTCAGTCTTTTTTAGTTTTTGAAGGGATTTTTCTAGCTGGGTATTTTTCTTTTTAATTTGCGAATACAGCTCGTAAGATTCCAGCATGTGTGCGGAGCAAAACATAATTATGGATAAGAGAAGCTGTTTGACAGGATAAAAGTCATCTTCACCGTTTAAAAGTCCCAGAAAAATTCCTCTGGTTCTTGATTTGGTAGCAAGGGCGTGGATGAGAAAGGTTTTATCCTGGTCCGGGGCAGAGACAACAATAGATTTTTGTTTAGTAATGGCCTGGAAAATAAATCGTTCCAGTATGAGACTATCCAAGACTTTTGTCCAAAAAGATTTTGATTTTTTCGGGTAAAAAAAGGCCGGTGTCAGGTCAGAATTGTCTTCGTTGATCAAAAAGAAGGACGTTGTTTCAAAATGAAAATATTTTTTTATTTTGCTCTCGGTTTCTTCCAGGATTATAAGGGGAGATTCCAATTGGTTCAGGCTGGTTTCGAAGCTACCCAGGCTAACACCATCTTGAATGACCTGTTTTAATAACACAGATTCCTGGTCATGAGGGGAAATGTCCGGTCTGGTTAAAGAGAGGGACCGGGGCTGGTACCTAACGGGAGGAAGAAGGTCAGTTAGACTAATTTCTTTTGGTGAAAAATCTTTTGGATCATGAACCAGAATTTTTTCTACGCCCCAGATGCTTAAAATGCGTAGGTGAGCAGGTTCTAAACGGGTGCCTTTAGATAATAAAAAACGACCGTTTGGGCTATAGACATCGTGGGCTAGAGGTAGGCCCCAAATATGTTGTTTTTTGGTTTTATCCATAAATTTTTGTGATTCGGGATTTTGATTAGTGGAATAACAACAACCTTAATCCAAATTTACTCTGGAATAAATAAATTTATAACTGATTGAAATATAATTACATAAATGCAAAATTTATAAAAAACAAGTCACATGCTCATGGATCTTACGCTCGCGTCAAACCGGCCAGTGAAACGTGAATAAAAACGGGTGCATCCGAGGGCTGCACTTTGGTTGAGTGGCTGAGCAGGTGAGTGGTTGAGTAGGTGAGTGGTTGAGTGGTTGAGCAGGCAGGATGGTCAAAGGAAAAGGTATTTTTAGTAGTTGAAGATCATTCTTTTTTGTCAATAAGTTATTAAACTCAACTTCTGACACGATTAATGTCCTCAAATTACTACACAATTGAAGAGTGCATTTTCTGAAATGCATTACAAACGGGTTGGGTAACACATCATGGCGA
>NZ_JAGUQP010000019.1 GCF_018704065.1 Desulfovulcanus ferrireducens
AAAATTGTTCTTGAAAACAAAATAAACTAACCAATAAATTTTAACCATTAACTATTGACAAAAAACACAGTTGCTGAGTTAATTTGCGAGCGCATTTTCTTCAATGCTAACAAAGACTTGGACACATCTAAGGCTTGCTTGCGGGCTGTGCATAATGGGGTTAGTCAATAAAATGTTACTTAATGCCTTTTCTGTTGTTATGATGGGTTTCGAAAGTTCGATGGAATAACCTCCCTATGCACAGCACTTCCGCAATCTTCGCCAAGATGTGTTACCCAACCCGTTTGTAATGCATTTCAGAAAATGCACTCTTCAATTGTGTAGTAATTTGAGGATGTTAATCGTGTCAGAAAGTATGAAGCTTTAATTTAATATATAGCGTAATGGGTTGACAGGCATGCCGTTCAGACGGACTTCATAATGCAAATGGGGACCGGTACTGCGACCCGAATTCCCCATATAGGCTATGATTTCTCCCCTGGTCACCTTTTGCTTTTTTTTGACTACATAACGTGATAGGTGAGCATATCGGGTGGTTATGCCTAAGCCGTGGTCAATAACTAAAGAAATACCGTAGCTGCCATCTTTACCTGTAAAAACAACTTTGCCATCTGCAGGTGCATAGATGGGCGTACCCACTGGTCCGGAGATATCAAGGCCTTTGTGGAATTCCCTTCGACCTGTAAAAGGGGAAATGCGGTAACCAAACTCAGAGGAAATCCAGCCCTGAGTGGGCCAGATAGAAGGGGTGGCGGCCAGGATATTTTTTTGGCTGCGTATAGTTTCGAGTAGTTCTTGTTGCCTGATTTCCTCCAGACGGGCTTCAGTACTAAGTTGGTCTAAAAAATTATGCATCTTACGCGTCAAAAGTTCCTGGCGATATAGAGGAAAATAGGTATTGGGAAATCCTTTGTCTGGTGCACCGCCCAGAGAGTTGAGCGAAACCTGTTCTGGTTCCAGGTTCATCATTACTCGAAGCTTGGTATCAAACTCTTTGATCCGGGAAAGATCAGTTTCCAATCTCTTTATTTTATTGGCAAAAGTCAAAAGCTGGACTTTTTGTTTCTGAACCAGAGTCTTGGATAGAGTAAGTTGTTTTTCAATAGAACGGAATTTTTGGAAATTTTTCCACAGGTAGATATTTGTTCCCACCAGGACGATTATAAGCAAAAGAATAAAGATGGTGGTCCAACCCCTGAGACGAAATTTACGGCAACAACCTTGTTTTTCTTTAAAAACAACTATTTGATATTTTTGGAAAAGCATGATTTGGCGCGATTGGTTTAGTTTAGTTTAAACGATAGTATTTAGTTGTACTGATTTGTTTGTGGTTAAGTAGTTGACCGTTATCTGATTCTCAGGTCACAATCACTCATTTTCGGTAGTTGAACTATAGATAAAAGTCAAGTTGCCATTTTTTTAAGGCATTGAAAATATTTTTTTTAATCGTTTTGTTGTCTTTGGTTAATTCGGAAATCATGGCCGTAATTTCCGACCTTTTAGTGGACTGGGCCGAGGGGCATGGATTGTCCCATACAGGCAAATTCCACTTGTTGGCAGCTTGGCGGATATATTTTTTTTCAACCAGGAGCATAGGGCGGATAACTCTGAGCCGACCGGAAAAGAATTTTTCATTGGGAGAAAGTCCCTCCACCCGTCCGGTTTGAAATAAATTCATAAAAAAGGTGGTCACGAGGTCATCAGAATTATGCCCCAGGGCAAGGTGAGTCAGGTTATATTCAGCACATAGTTGGAACAAACGTTTCCGTCTATTCCAGGCACATAAAAAACAGGGAGACTTTTTGCGGTTTTTGCTTGAGTGAGCAAATAGACCGAAATCAGTCACTTCTATATGAGCTGGAAGTTGGTGTTTTTTTAACCACTCTAAAAGGGGAGCATGGTTTTCTGGCTCAAAGCCCGGATTTAAATGCAGTACCATTATTTCGAAAAAAAAAGGGACAATTCTCTGTCTTAGAAGAAGCACTTTTAACATGGTCCAACTGTCTACACCGCCGGACAAGGCTACACCTATGCGTGCTCCGGGCCAAATCATCCCAGTTTTTTGCATTAATTTTCCGCATCGGCCTAGACAAACTTTTTGAGCATAGTTAAGTTTGGATCGTTGTGACATAATTTCTTTATTTTTTATCTATCTTCGACGAGGAAGTTATTATGTTTGTTGTTAATGAAAAAGAGTTTCCAGATTCCAGGGTAGTAGCGCATCTGGACCGCGACAGGTGTGATGGTTGTGCAATTTGCGTAGATATCTGTCCTACAGGCGCGCTGGAACTTGTGAATAACAAAAAAAGGCCAGGTAAAAAAGTCATCTTCATCCAAGCAAAAAAATGTCATGGATGTGGGGTCTGTGAAGGAGCCTGTCCAAAAGAAGCGATTTTTATTCCCGGTCTGAGCATTAGCGAACTCCGTAGCTATGTTCATAAGGCTATTGCTGAGATTTATCAGGAAGTGGGTATAGGAGTCTGTGGCCAAACCCCATTTTAACCGCTGATTGAAAGTCTTGGTTTCTGAAATGCATTACAAACGGCTTGGGTAAGCCATCTTGGCGAAGCTTGCGGAAAAACAGAGCATCGGGAGAAATGGGCTAAATATTTTGTGATGTTGACCATAACTATCGATAATAAAAAGCATGCTTGTTTACCCAAAATATCCCATTATGCTCTGTCCGCAAGCAAGCTTTAGATGGGTCCAAGTCTTTGTACCAGCATGAAAGAAATCAAGACTAGAATAAACCATGGAAATTAAGTTTATAAAAAGGGTTGGCTACAAGCTCATAGACCGCCGGCTTGAGTAGAGCCAAGTAGGAGCACGCTAGATCTGTGTTCATTATGGTCTCCTTGACAGCCAAAAAATGTCAATTATACTTATAACTATTCAGCTCATCAACTTTTTCTTCATATGTCTTTGCCGCCATAAACATTTTGTCGGTTCAGACGAGAAATCAAGTATTTTAGCAACCTTTTAAGTGACTGCTGGGGTGTGACCTATGCTTCAGGTTAAAGACTTGAATCTTTTTTATGGACGCAATCAGGTTCTTCATAATTTAAACTTCCACTTAAACCAGGGCGAGATCTTGGGCTTTTTGGGACCAAACGGGGCGGGTAAGTCCAGTACGATGCGTATTTTGACCGGATATCTTGTTCCTTCCTCAGGTCAGGTGATATTTGATGGTCAGAATATTCAGAAGGCTCCTCTATTGCTACGTAAAAACTTGGGTTATTTACCGGAAACCGCTCCCATTTATCCTGAGCTTAAAGTTATTGAGTACTTGCAATGGGTGGCTAGAATTAAGTCTTGCGCCCATGTTGACAAAGACGTTCAAGAAGTAATGGGAAAGTGTGGATTAACCCCGGTTAAAAATAAGCTTATCGCTCATCTTTCTAAAGGTTACCGGCAAAGGGTAGGTCTAGCTCAAGCCATACTGGGAAATCCAAAGCTTTTAATTTTAGATGAACCAACCGTGGGCCTGGATCCAGGGCAGATTCGAGAGATCAGAGAGCTGATTCGGGAACTGGGAAAAGAGAGGACTATTCTTTTAAGCACCCATATTTTGCCGGAAGTGGAGCTAATTTGTGATCGGGTTATTATAATAAATAAAGGTCGTATATTGGCTGATGACAACGTCGATAATCTGGTTCAAAGGGCTGGTCGGGGCAGACATCTGTTGCGGGTCGGTTTTGAGACACTAAACATGGATGAACTCAAAGAAAGGCTTTCGGCTCTTAAAGGTGTACATCAATTTGATATACAGACTTCTAAAGATGAGGTTATAATTCATGTTCAGGCAGAACCAGGTAAGGATATTCGGGCTGATCTATCGGACTTTGTTTATGGACTAAAGGGTAAGATCCTGGAATTTAGGCCTGTGGATTTGAGCCTGGAGCAGGCCTTTGTCAATTTAGTGTATAAACAAGGAGAAGCCTAATGCACACTCTAACTCTGGCTCGGAAAGATTGGATGATTTTGTTTCGTTCTCCACTGGCCTACATTGTTTTGGGCTGCTTTTTATTTATCTCCGGTTATTTTTTTGTATCCCTTGTAGGGCAATTCCAACTTTTTAGTTTGCAGGTTATGCAAAATCCGGGGGTGGAGAATTTTACTCCCCAGGAATGGGTGATTCGTCCTTTTTTGCAAAATGCGGGAGTAATTCTACTCTTTTTTATACCTCTTTTGACCATGCGTGCTTTTAGTGAGGAAAAGCGCATGGGTACGTTTGAACTTTTGCTCAGTTATCCTGTTCAGGAATATCAAATTGTGCTGGGTAAGCTTCTGGCCGTTGCTGGTTTTTTGACCATTGCTCTTGTTTTGAGCGGAGTAGGGCCGGCTTTTCTCTTTGTATATGCCCAGCCTGAACTCTTACCCACGGTGACTGGATATTTTGGGCTTTTGCTTCTTGCCCTGAGCTTTGCCAGTATTGGAATCTTTATTTCCTCTTTGACTGAGAATCAGATTGTTTCGGCTACGCTGAGTTTTGGAGCCTTGCTTTTACTCTGGCTTCTGTCCTGGGTAAAGGAACTTGTCCCTGAATTTTTTAAACCAGTTGTTGAGGCTTTGTCTTTACTCAGTCATTTTGATTCCTTTACCAAAGGCGTGTTGTCTGTACCTGATCTTACTTATTATTTTACATTTATTTTGGCTTTTGTGGGATTGACCATGCTCAGCTTGGAAAACCAGAGATGGAGAGCGTGAGGGGAAGATGAGAAGATAAGAAGCTGAGAAGACAAGAAGATGGGGAGCCAAGAAGTTAGGAGAAGATAAGGAGTAAAAAGATGACCTGGAAGAAGTTTGGGCAATTATCCGGGACTATAATTGTAGGCCTGGCAGTGCTGGTAGGCCTGAATGTTTTAGCTAACAAGGCTGACCTGCAATATGATACAACTAAAAACAAGCGCTACTCTCTTTCCAAGCAGACTGTTAAAGTGCTTAAACACTTGGAAAGACCGGTTAAAGTACTTTGTTTTTATCGTCCCGGAGAAGCCGAGCGTAAAAACTTGGAAGATCTTTTAAAGTTGTATGCTAAAGAAAGCGCTAATTTTAGCTTTGAGTTTGTGGATCCGGACAGGTCCCCTTTTAGGGCTAAGGAATTCAAAGTACGCCAAACAGGAGAAGTGATTCTATTAAGTGAGAACAGGCAGGAGAAGATACTATTTCCTGATGAAGAAAAATTGACCAATGGACTGATCAGGGTGTCCAATCCGGAAAAGGCCAAATTTTACTTTGTTCAGGGTCATGGTGAAGTACCTTTTTCAGGTTTTGGAGAAAAGAGCATTACTCAACTAAAGGATGTTTTAAAGAATCAGGGAGTTGAGCTTGAGAAGCTACTTTTGGCCAGGGAGAAAAAAGTTCCTGAAGATGCGTCAGCTCTGGTAATCATTGGGCCACAGAAAGATTTTTTAAAGCATGAACTGGCTCTTTTGACTGATTATTTGAATACAGGTGGGAGGCTGTTTCTGGCCTTAAATGCAGAAACAGAGACTAATCTGGATCTGTGGATTAAAGACAATCTACACTTGAAACGCCTTTCCGGCTTGATTTTGGATCCGATGAGCAAACTGATTGTGGGCGACTATCTGAGTCCTTTGGTTCAGGATTATCCCTACCATAAAATTACCGAAGATTTTAATTTGATGACTATCTTCCCCACCTGTACGGCCTTTGAGGAAGAAGCTGAAGCACAGGCTAAATACCAGATAATTCCTTTGGGCCGCAGTACAGGGAGCGCCTGGTTGGAGACAGATTTGGTCAGCCTGAAAAAAGGACAGGCTCGTTTTGATCCGGGCAAGGACATTCAGGGGCCATTATGGCTGGCTGTTGTTTATGAAAACGAGTTTCAGGAAAAGGACTCAAATGCTACTTTAAAGTCCAGGGTGGTAGTCTTTGGTGATAATGATTTTCTAACCAACCAGTTTATTGGGCTGTCCGGGAATATGGATCTGGCCCGCAACTCTTTGAACTGGCTTAGGGAAAAGGAGGATACCCTGGCCATTTCCAAGCCAAAGTTGGCCAATTCATTGCTCTTTTTAAATGTATGGCAACAGCGCCTTATTACCTGGGTTCCTCTTGTAGTTTTACCTTTGTTATGTGTATTGATGGCTGTTTATGTGGGTATGAAGAGAAGAAAATGTTGAGAATCTTGAATGCTTGATGTCGAATTAAATGTTTAAGGGGAGAGGAATGAAACGGCTGGTTTTTCTAATCATATTGCTTGCTTTTATCTGGGCCGGTGTATTTTTGTGGCCGGAAAAAAAGGATGAGCAAAAAGCGAATTGGCCGGATTTTAAAAAGTTTGATATTGTTAAAATACAATTTGATCAATTCGAACTCGTAAAAGACAAGGATAAATGGCGTGTCAAGGAAAAGGGTCAAAATATCAGGCCATATGCTGATCAAACAAAGGTTGATGCCCTGATTGATTTCTTGCAGGTCAATTCGCCTAAGCGTTTTTTGGGTTCTCTGGATAAGGACAAGGTTGGCGAGTTTGGACTGGACAAGCCCAAACAATTAGTTATTTATGCTCAGGAAAAATGGTCTGTGCAGGTAGGGGACAAAAATCCTTCTGAGGATGGTGTCTATGCTTTATCTTCCTCATATCCCGGGGAGCTCCTTTTGATGAATGCGGCTTATGCTGACAAGGTGGGAGCAGGAAGCGATACATATTACGAGCTAAAACTTTTACCTTTTGATGATGAGCAAATAACAAGGGTCCGACTTTTAGAAAATAACTCTACCCGATGGGATGTGTTGAAAAAAGACGGTGAATTTACATTTAATGCCCCTGAGGAGATAACGAGGTATAAGGTATCATCCTCTGAAGCCACGTCTCTTTTCTTTGAGCTTGGATCAATGCGTGCTCAAAGCCTTGATTTTAAAAAGGATCAAGCAAAGCTCCAATTTACATTGGAAGTATTTCATCGGGGTGGCGAAACTCCTTTAAAAATAAAAATTTTCAAGGCCAAGGAAAAATATTTAGCCCAGGTTGACCAAAATAAGTGGTATTTTGTTCTTGACCAAGCACAGCATGATAACCTAAATAAAACCTCTTTTTTGCTTAAGGACCGCAGTATTATTCATCTGGATACTGGCCAGGCTCACAAAATGGATTTGGTCATTTCCGGAAAGAATGTTCAGTTATATAAAGTGAATGGTGTCTGGAAACATAAAGATAGTGATCAAGAAGTTCCTGGTATGGGGCTTTATCTGTGGCGCCTTAGTGACCTAAAATATGAACAAGACCCTAAGTCTCAACTTCCCTCAACAGCCTCAAGAATTGTGATCTGGGCAGTCAAAGACAAGCAAGATAAAGATTTGGTCAAAGTCTATTTTTATGAAGATTCCGCTTTGCCTGCGGACAGGTGCTGGGTGCAGGTTGCAGGGCAGAGCAGCTACTATGTAGTAGACAGTAGCTTGCTTGAGGATTTAAAGACAAAGGTGGAATAGTGAGGCGAGTGGGTTGTTTTTATAGCTTAAAATCTATAAAACTAAACATATAATAACCAACTGGTGAAAAATTAAAACATAACACTATTAAATCAGGTGAGGTAAATATGGCTAGAATTACAGTAGAAGATTGCTTGCAGCAGGTAAACAACAGATTTCTTTTAGTACAGATGGCTATCAAAAGAGTTAAGCAATATAGAGAGGGTTATAAGCCTCTTGTTGAAAGCAAAAACAAGGAAATAGTTACTTCTTTGCGTGAAATTGCAGCCGGAAAGATTTTGCCATCCAATTCCATTGAAAAGGCAGGGATTAAGGTTGACTAAATATGGCCAAAAGGGATTATTATGAAGTTTTGGGGGTATCGCGAAGTGCCTCTTATGAAGAGATAAAAAAAGCCTATCGAAAATTAGCCTTTAAATACCATCCGGATAGAAATCCTGATGATCCTCAGGCAGAAGCTCTTTTTAAAGAGGCAGCCGAGGCCTATGAAGTCTTGCGTGATCCGGAAAAGAGAGCCCGTTATGACCAATTTGGTCATGAAGGGGTAAGTGATAACGGCTTTCAGGGCTTTCATTCTGCTGAGGATATATTCTCCACTTTTAGTGACATATTCTCGGAGTTTTTCGGCTTTGGCTCGAGCCAATCCGGCCCAAGGCCTCGATCTGGTGCTGACCTGCGTTATAATTTGACAATTTCTTTTCGCGAGGCAGCCAAGGGTACGGAGGTAGATTTAAACATCCCTAAACGGGAAACATGTGACCGCTGTCAAGGAACAGGGGCTGAGCCCGGACACAGGGTGGAAACCTGTGCCCATTGCCAGGGGTCGGGGCAGGTTTATCGTTCACAAGGTTTCTTTCGAGTATCCATGCCATGCCCTGTTTGTCATGGACAGGGGACTATAATTAGTCACCCTTGTAGTAAATGCCGTGGAAGAGGGATTGTTAATGTCAAAAAGAAGATCAAGGTCCGGGTTCCTGCAGGGGTAGACAATGGTAGCCGATTGCGTCTGCGCGGTGAAGGTGAACCTGGAGAGCATGGAGGTCCTCCTGGCGATCTCTATGTGGTTATTTATGTTCAGGAAGATGATGTTTTTAAACGTCATGGCCAGGATTTAATTACTCAAGTGGAAATCAGTTTTGTCCAGGCTGCCCTGGGAGCCAAGGTTGAGGTGCCCACTTTGGATGAACCCGTTCCAATGGAAATTCCCAAGGGCACACAAAGCGGAAAGATTTTTAAGCTCAAAGGGTTGGGACTGCCTTACCTGGGAAGTACTCAACATGGTGATTTGTTAGTTGAGGTTATAGTCAAAACTCCTACCCGCTTGACCAAGAAGCAAGTAGAGCTTTTACGCGAATTTGAGCGTTTGGAGCAGGAAAAGGTGGGGAGCAAGGTAAAAAGTTTCTTTAAAAAAGTGATAGGCGATACTGATAACTAAAGGTTGAGTGCAATAAGAACTTCAAGGCCTTGCACGTTTTGCCTGAAATCCGAAAATCTCAAGAGCATTCACAGATTAAAAATGTCGAAAAAATTGACTCATATTGACCAGAACGGACAGGTTACAATGGTCGATGTAGGGCACAAGCCCGAAACTATGCGTAAGGCTATTGTGGAGAGCTTTGTCCGCGTTTCTCCTGAAACTATGGCTTTATTAAAAGATAATGCCCTGCCTAAAGGCGATGTCCTGACAACGGCCAAAATAGCCGGGATTATGGCGGCCAAGAAGACTGCAGAGCTTATTCCTTTGTGCCATCCTCTTTTTTTAAGTTATGTGGATGTCCGTTTTGAAATAGATGATCAAGAAAGTTTGATTCGGGTAGAAGCAGAGGCAAGAACGACCGCGAGCACAGGAGTGGAAATGGAAGCCCTGGTCGCTGCACAGGTAGCTTGCATGACCATTTATGATATGTGCAAGGCAGTGCAAAAAGATATAGTCATTGAAAGATGCCAATTGGTGCACAAAAGTGGCGGCAGAAGCGGAACCTATGATAAAGAGTAGCTGTAAAGTCTGTGGCTAACCCTGTTTTATAAGCGCTGATTGAAAGTCTTGGTTTCTGAAATGCATTACAAACGGCTTGGGTAAGCCACCTTGGCGAAGCTTGCGGAAAAACAGAGCATCGGGAGAAATGGGCTAAATATTTTGTGATGTTGACCATAACTATCGATAATAAAAAGCATGCTTGTTTACCCAAAATATCCCATTATGCTCTGTCCGCAAGCATGCTTTAGATGGGTTCAAGTCTTTGTACCAGCATGAAAGAAACCAAGACTAGAATAAACTATGGAAATTAAGTTGATAAAAAGGTTCGGGTACAAGCTCTAGAAAGGTATCTGGAAATAGAAAGGGCGGCTTGCTGGCCGCCCTTTTTTTAATCATTCTGGAATTCACTGGCGTCTTGCCAAAGATAGTCTTTATACTCGGCTGTCCATTTTTGCCGAACGGGATCGTACCATGTCCCTCCTAAATAAGTCTCCCCGTCCCAGACCACGGCCTGGAACTTGTTCATGCGCATGGTTTCCAGGATCGTTTTTATCCTTTTTTCATAATCATCGGTTCTGGGGATCTCTTTGGTTACTACTTCGGCTTCGCAGTGGGTCATTGATTCGACAATAATCTTTCCCATTACCAGACCATCCTCACCTTGACCCCTTGGTCATGCATGTACTTTTTAATCTCAGGAATGGTGTATTCACCGTAATGAACAATAGAGGCGATCAGTGCTGCGGAAGCCCTGCCTTTGGTCACGGCGTCAACCATATGTTGCGGGTTACCAGCTCCGCCAGAGGCGATGACAGGGATGCGCACATTTTCTGCTATTAACCGGGTGAGATTCAGTTCATAACCGTCTTTGGTTCCATCTGCATCAATGGAATTAATGCAGAGTTCGCCAGCCCCAAGCCTTTCTACCTCCTGTGCCCACCACAGGGCGTCTATGCCCATAGGTTTTCTTCCACCGTGGATAACAATTTCATATCCGGAGGGGATTTGTTCGGATTTATTGACCCGCAACACATCCATGCCTACAACAATGCATTGAGAACCAAAAGCATCGGCACCATCAGCTATGATTTTTGGATTCTTAACAGCTGCGGAATTAACAGAAATTTTTTCCGCACCCGCAAGAAGAACAGCGCGCATATCTTCCACCGAACTAATACCTCCGCCCACTGAAAAGGGGATAAAGATCTGGGAGGCTACCTGTTCCACCACCTTGAGCATAATGCCGCGCCCTTCATGAGATGCGGTTATATCGTAAAAGACGATTTCATCGGCCCCTTGTTCATAATAAATCCTGGCTGTTTCAACGGGATCGCCGATATCCACATTGCCTTTGAATTTTATGCCCTTTGTTAGCTTGCCGTCTCGAACATCCAGACAGGGTATGACTCTTTTACTAAGCATTATTTATCTCCTGGCAGAAATTATAGAAATTTTGCAAGATTTTTAAACCGGGCCGACCGCTCTTTTCAGGGTGGAATTGAACAGCCCAAAGTCCGTCTCGGCCGTGTATTGAGCAGAATTTCTGTCCGTAAATCGTGGTTCCAATGACAAATTCCGGTTCTGGTACCGGATAATAACTGTGCACAAAATAAAATTCAGCATCCTTGTCAACGCCTTTAAGAAGCAGGCAATCTTTTTCCAGCTGGACTTTATTCCAGCCCATGTGGGGAATATTTATGGGTAGACCTTGGTCATCGGTTAGATCAGGATTAAACTTGGCACACTTTCCCGGGATAATCCCTAAAGTGTCAGTGTTGTTTTCCGGGCTGTATTCAAGGATGATCTGACAACCCAGGCATATTCCGAGTAAGGGTTTATTTTTCTGGACCAGATCTTTTAATACCTGATCCAGATTATTTTTTTGCAAGTTTTGCATGGCTGAACCTGCAGCCCCGACTCCAGGGAAGATTATTCCCTGGGCTTGATGCAATTTGTTTGGATCGTTGGTGATCTCGCAGGGTATTTGTAAAAAGTCCAGAGCCCTTTTGACACTGGTTAAATTGCCGGCGCGGTAGTCCAGAATCGCAAGCATAATCTCCTCCTTGGTTTTTTTTAGATTAACAAATAATTGCCTAAAATCCAAGTTTGATGGATTGGGGAAAATTGGTTAAATTAAATTGTTTGACAGTGGGTTATATAGATTTAGAAAGGTAATAGCGACCGATGAATAAAAAAGAACGGGCAATTGTAATCTTACAAAGATTAAGAAAGCGTTATCCAGCCCCTAAAACAGCATTGAACTGGGCTAATCCATGGCAACTTTTAGTGGCCACGGTGCTGGCTGCGCAGTGTACTGATCAACGAGTAAATCAGGTCACTCCTGAATTTTTTCGCAAATGGCCGGATGTAAAGGCGTTGGCTCAGGCTGATTTAGCCGATGTCGAAGCCGTAATCAGGAGTACCGGTTTTTATCGGAACAAGGCCAAAAATCTGGTGGCAGCGGCCCAAAAAATATGCACGGAATTTAATGGGCAGGTTCCGGAGACCATGGAAGAACTTGTAACTCTCCCCGGAGTGGCAAGAAAAACAGCAAATATTGTCTTGTCTAATGCTTTTGGAAAAAATGAAGGCATTGCCGTAGACACCCATGTGAAGAGGTTGAGTTTTCGCCTCGGACTGACGACATCTAAAAATCCAAACATTATTGAAAAGGATTTAATGGTTTTGTTTCCCAAAAAAGATTGGGGTCTGGTTAATCATGTCCTGGTCTTGTTTGGCCGGGAAATATGCACTGCCAGACAACAAAAGTGCGGTGAGTGTGAATTAAGTGATATCTGTCCGAAGTTAGGGCTAGGGGGGTAGCTTTATTTTTTCAAGTCGTTTGTAATGCATTTCAGAAACCAAGACTTTCAATCAACGGTTAAAATAGGGTTTGGCCACAGACTCTATAGAACAAACTCATAATAGGTTTAGCAATGAAAATTGGTCAGTTTACAATAGAGCATCAGGACGGGATGGCCAGAGCAGGCAAACTTATGACTGCTCATGGAGAAGTTGAAACGCCGATATTTATGCCTGTGGGAACCCTGGGCACGGTTAAGAGTCTTGGGCCCGATGACTTGGAGGATATTTGCGCCCAGATTATTTTGGGCAATACTTATCATCTTTATTTGCGCCCTGGCGATGAACTCATTGCCCGTTTAGGCGGACTGCATAAGTTTATGCGCTGGAATAAACCAATACTTACTGATTCGGGAGGCTTTCAGGTCTTCAGTCTCTCTGCGCTAAGGCGACTTACCCCGGACGGAGTTGAGTTTTCTTCCCATATTGATGGCTCTAAACATTTTTTTACGCCGGAAAAGGTCATTTCTATCCAGAAAAATCTTGGTTCAGATATAATGATGGTTCTGGATGAATGTGTTCCTTATGGAGCTGATTACGATTATACAAAAAAGTCTTTGAAGCTGACCACAGAGTGGGCCAAACGTTGCCGTCAGGCCTATCCTGAGGGTAGTGGTAAGCAGCTAATGTTTGGCATTGTCCAGGGCGGTTTTTTTAAAGATTTGCGCAGAGAGAGTGCCAAACAACTTATTGATATCCCGTTTGAAGGATTTGCCATTGGGGGCCTGAGCGTTGGCGAGAGCAAAGAGGAATTGCTGGATCTTATGTACTACACAGCACCTTTGCTTCCCGAAGACAAGCCAAGATACTTGATGGGAGTGGGCAAGCCTCTGGATATTTTAGAAGGCATAAATGCAGGCATTGATATGTTCGATTGTGTTTTACCGACCCGTAACGCCCGTAATGGCACTTTATTTACCAGTCTAGGCAAAATAAATATAAAAAAGGCGGAATACAGAGAGGATGAATCTCCTCTGGACCCTAATTGTAACTGCTATACCTGCCGTAATTTTTCACGAGCCTATCTTCGTCATTTGTATATAGCCAGGGAGCTTTTATCTTACCGCCTAAATACTATTCATAACTTACAGTTTTTCCTCAATCTTGTCTTTGGTGCGAGAAAAGCTATTCAGGAAGGGAAGTTTGAAGGCTATCTAGACTGTTACAGGCAGGTTTATGCAGAAAACAAGCATCAATAGCTTTTTCCTGAAAAATCAGGCAACAAAAAAGGCTTACGATTTTTTATCGTAAGCCTTTGAATTCATTTGGGGTGAGTGACAGGACTTGAACCTGCGACCACCTGGGCCACAACCAGGGGCTCTACCACCTGAGCTACACTCACCACAAGAGAGTTAGGCTTATAAACGAGTCTAGTTCTTCGGTCAAGAAAAAATTTTATTCATATCCATTCAAATTAATCTTCTCTTGACCACATCAATCAGTTTAAACTGCTCAACCCAGTGCTTTTTCAATCCTGCGCATAGCCTCTTCCACATTTTCATGGCTGTTAAAAGCGCTGATGCGGATAAAACCCTGGCCACATTTGCCAAAACCAGCACCTGGAGTGCAAACAACACCAGCTTTATTTAAAAGCAGGTCAAAAAATTCCCAAGAGTCCATTTGACCATCAATCCAGACATAGGGTGAATTTTCTCCACCTACACAGGTAAAGCCTAGCTTTTGCATTTGGGTGCGGATTTTCCTGGCATTTTCCAGGTAATAGTCAATATTTGTTTTAACCTGCTCCTGACCTTCCGGGCTATACACAGCCTCAGCCGCTTTTTGGACCGGATAAGATACCCCGTTAAATTTGGTGGTATGCCTGCGATTCCAGAGTTCATGCACAGGGTGTTTTTTGCCGCTTTGATCGTAGGCCATGCAGGCTTTGGGAACAACTGTGTAGGCACACCGGGTTCCGGTAAAACCGGCAGTCTTGGAGTAGCTGCGAAACTCTATGGCTACCTCTTTGGCCCCATCAATTTCATAGATGGAATGAGGCAGGTCCTCATCGCGAATAAAGGCCTCATAGGCAGCATCAAAGAGAATAAGGGCCTTGTGTTCATGGGCGTAGTCAACCCACTTTTTCAACTCTTCTTTGGTGATGGTTGCTCCGGTGGGGTTGTTGGGGAAGCAAAGATAAATGAGGTCTACAGGTGTTTTGGGTAGTTCCGGGATAAAATTATTTTCCTTTGTTGATTCCAGGTAGACAAGCCCTTCATAGCGGCCATTTGTAAAACTACCTGTACGACCGGCCATGACATTGGTGTCAACATAAACAGGATACACAGGGTCTGGTACTGCTATGGTAATGTTCTGGGCAAAGAGTTCTTGGAAATTGCCAGTATCGCATTTAGCGCCGTCACTAATGAAGATTTCATCAGGTTCAATTTGTGCTCCCCTGGCTTGAAAATCAAATTCAGCAATCTTTTCCCGCAAAAAAGCATAACCCTGTTCAGGCCCGTAACCACGAAAGGTTTCGCTTTTGCCCATTTCATCTACTGCCTTGTGCATGGCCTCAAGGCAGGCCTTGGGCAGGGGGAGGGTTACGTCGCCTATACCCAGCTTAATGATTTCCATGTCCGGATGTTTTTCCTGAAAAGAAGTCACCCGGCGGGCAATATCAGCAAAGAGATAAGAAGATTTCAATTTTAAGTAGTGTTCATTGATGAGAATCATGTTTGCTCCCACAGTTTTGTTTTTTGAAGTTTAAAAACTTAAATCCCCAAGTATTAATCATTAAAGATGAGAAGATTAACCTAAAACTTCAAAGGCGTTAAAAAGACGTTAAAAATTGTTTAAAATTAAGGGCTGCGCTTTGTCAAATTTTGAAAAGTTCAAAAAGAATTGACTGAAAATTGTCTTTCAAGCAAAATTATTCTCTTTAGTTTTTTCAAAAGGAGAATTTGGTGGCAAAACAGGCTCTGAGGACATACAAGGCAGATTTTTTACTTTTTTTAGCGGCCATGATCTGGGGCGCAGCGTTTGTTGCTCAGAGAGTGGGCATGGACCATATTGGCCCTTTTTTGTTTAATGGTATTCGTTTTGGACTTGGCTCCATAAGCCTCTTGCCGTTGATTTGGTTTAGAGAAAAGAAAAGACTCGGCCCCACCATTTCACAGCCTTCCGATCTGACAACGGTATTAAAAGCGGGTTTTATAGCAGGAGTCTTATTGTTTGCAGGCAGTACGCTGCAGCAAGTAGGGATAATCTACACCACAGCAGGCAAGGCCGGATTCATTACCGGGCTGTACGTGGTTATTGTGCCTATTCTGGGACTGTTCTGGAAGCAAAGGCCTAGTCCTGGAGTCTGGATAGGGGCATTTCTTGCTGTCGTTGGTCTTTATTTCCTGTCAATTACCAATGAGCTGACCATTTCCTATGGTGATTTTCTGGTTTTACTTTGCGCCGTGTTTTTTGCTCTGCATGTTTTGGTAATTGGATGGCTGGCCCCTAGGGTAGATTGCATCAAACTATCATCCGTGCAGTTTGGTGTAAATTCCATCTTGAGTTTAATGGTCGCTGTTTTTGTCGAAGATATTTCCTGGCAAGGAATAATGGATGGGTTGCTTCCTATTTTATATGGGGGATTTATGTCTGCCGGTGTAGCCTATACTCTGCAAGTAGTGGCTCAGAAAGACGCGCCACCGGCCCATGCCTCGATTATTTTAAGTTTAGAATCCGTGTTTGCTGCAATTTCCGGATGGATTATTCTGGATGAACAGTTAACCTCCCGGGCTATTCTGGGATGCACGCTTATGTTTACAGGAATGCTTGCAGCCCAATTATGGCCTAAGGGTCAAGGTTCGCCTCTCCCGCAAAATTTATAATTCAACTTTTAGAGGTCGGCCAAACCCCATTTTACGCTGATTGAAAGTCTTTGTTTCAGAAATGCATTACAAACGGCTTGGGTAATTCATCTTGGCGAAGCTTGCGGAAAACCAGAGCATCGGGAGAAATGGGCTGAACACTTTGCTATGATCACCATAACTATCTATAGTCTATAGGATGCAACTGCAATAATTAAAACTTTACAGTTCTGACAAACGACTTCGCTCTGTAACCTATTTAAATGATTTAACATTTATCATTCAAAATTCAACATTGCCTGCAAAAAGTCCCTTTTTGTAGGCGCATCCTATTGTTTAAATTGTGCGATTTTTTTGCAGTTCAAACTTTGAGATTGCTTCGCTACACTTTGTTCCACTCGCAATGACAGGGGCGAGATTGTCATTGCGAGGGCAGCGAAGCTGTCCGTGGCAATCTCATCACCCATTGAGTGAAAATCGCTAAACTTAGCTATAATTAAAAGGCTATTCGTTCACCCAAAGTATCCCATTATGCTCTGTCCGCAAGCAAGCCTTTTACCCAGTTGAATCCAGCGAAGCTGGGCTGGCTTTGCCAGTATTCAACATGGGTAGATGAGTCCAAGTCTTTGTACCAGCATGAAAGAAACCAAGACTTGAATAAGTCATGGAAATTAAGTTGATAAAAAGGTTTGGTCATAGGCTCTCTTAGGGAAGTATAGAGATAGTGATGGGTTATGCGAAGTTCGAGGCTCGTCTCGGGGCTAGGTTTTTAATGGTTACCGGCCTTCACGAACAAGAACAAAAACTACTTCCATATGCCATGTCTGTGGGAACATATCAACAAGGTATATCCTGCCCAGTTGCCAGCCCTGATTTAAAAATCTCTTCATGTCGCGGCAGGTATTGACCACATCACAGGATATCCAGACCATCTTTTCTACATTTGCCAGATAATCTATCTTTTTCCATAAGTCAGGGGAGCCAGTGCGCGGGGGATCTATAATAACCGCTTGAGGATCAAAGTTTTTCACTTTTTCCCAGGGAGCTTTTTTTCTCAAATCATGGGCTCTGAATTTTACAAGGTCTAAACCAAGCTTTCTGGCGTTTAATTCCCCGGCCCGGACAGCATCTTGACATTCCTCGACAGCCAAAACCATCTGCCCTGACCGGGCCAGAGGTAGAGAAAAATTGCCGGCCCCGGCATATAAATCTGCAATTCTGGTATAGTGTCTCAATTCCTCGACAACTAGCGAAACCAGGGCTTGGTTCTGTAACCAATGGGCCTGAAAGAAGATATGAGGAGGGAGTTGTAATGTTATGTTGAATTCAGGCAGTGAGAAGTCAAGCAGCGTTTTTTGACCCTGCCAGGCAATTCGGCCATCTTCGGGACTTGCAGCCACAATAAACCGGCCATTGGGCATGTGAGAGGCTAGTTTGTCCAAGCCCCGGCCCAAGGGAGTGGCCAAGAGAAGACAATCACTCAGCCTGACCAGTTCATTGGAACCAAGTTTTTTAAAGTGGGGCTTTTTTTGGTGTACATAAATCTGACTGCGAAAGCGATAACGCCAGGATTTGCGGGAGGGGATTAGCTCTATCTTGTCCAGGAGGTCGGTGTTTAAACTTTTTTTTAAATTCCTGGTTAAGGCATCAATTAAAATCTGCTTTTTTATTTTTAAAATTTGAGAGTTCGGGGCGACGCCAAAGGTACATCCCCCGCATTGGTGACCGTGTTTGCAGGGATGTAAGCGGCGGATAGGGGAGGGCTCAATAATCTTGTGGACTTTTCCCTGCAAGAAGTCTCTGTTTTTTTTGAAGATTTTTACTTGAACAAGTTCATCTGGCAGGACAGGGGGATCAACAAGAATCACCTGCCCAGAGTCCAACCTGGCCAGGCCGCGTCCTCGCCAGATAAGCTTTTCAATTCTAACTATTAAATTGTCCAAAACAGGTTATTTTGTCTTTTTCTTCAATCTGTCCTGTAGACCTTTAATCAGGATAGGCCAGGCAATGGTGGCATCGCAGAGAACCTCGGCAAATTTTCCTCCATGCTCAGGAGGGACAAATTTGCCCCAGGAGATGCCTTCCTCGTATGTGCAGCCTGATAAACCGCCCCAGTGGGCTGGTTCTGGACAGATACGCAGGCCATAATGAAATCTGCGTACTGGCAGCTCGATATCTTTAATGCGTTGACTGGTAATTTCCACGAAAGGCCCGACTTGCTGTGCCCAATTCCGGGGAACTCCTCCACCAATGGTAAAAATACCAATGCGTTTAGCTGCGCAGATACGTTTGGTATAACTAAGTAAGTCCAGAAACGGGTTAAACTGGAAAGAAAAGGTCGTATGGTCAATATTTTTCACTGCCTCCGGGGACTTGCGCAGGAGGTGAGTAGCCATATCCAGGGCCAGTTCTGAATCTGTAAAAGCAGGGATATAAACCGGGACGTCCTTTTTAAAGGCACTTTTCAAGATTCCTGGGCCTTCTATGTTTTCAGCCAGATACTGACCGATTTTACGACAGACTGATTCCGAACTCAAAACCTCCCCGTCCTTGATAGATTCCATGACCTTATGAATGACGTCTTCAGCATGCAGGAAATTAATTTCCGGTTCCAAGGTATCGTAAACACGGTTAAAGCCGCACTTAAATAATTCTGTGTCATTCATGCGGCCAAATTCATACTTGTAATGCTTCAGGCCAATGGACTCAATAAAACCATGGGCCATAAGGGCTCCTGTGGAGACGACAATATTAATCCATCCCTCGTCGATCATTTTACAGATAATTTTGCCCATTTTGGCCACGGTCATTGCCCCGGAAAAGGTGGCAACAACTAGACAGTCAGGGTCAGTTACCATTGCCTCTAAAACATCTAATGCCTCACCGAGATTGCGACCTCCAAAGGCAGTTTTGGACATGGCAGTGAGCAACTGGTCGAAATCCTTAATCTCATCCGGGTCTAAAGTCTCGAGCGGTTTTAAGCCAAACTCTTTTGGATCACTTAATTGGTTTATTTCCCTGAAGTCTTCTTTTTTATGCATTTTTTAAATAATTGGTTAAAATTTTGAAAATACATTTAACAGCCACTGATTCTGAAACAACATTGCCGGGCATGGGAGCTAGCTCACAAATATCCATACCAACTAATCTGGGTCCTGGCCAGAATTTAAGCCAGAATTCATTCAGCCAGTTGTAATCTATTCCCCCTGGCTCTGGGGTGCCTGTTCCGGGCATAATGGCCGGGTCCAGGCCATCGACATCAAAGCTGATGTAAATCGGGCTATGGCCTATAAATTTACGGCAGAGCATTGCTGCATCTTCAGGTGTTGGCAGGTCCCAGGGGAAAAAGGTAAGTAAATTTTTACTATTTTGCTCTTTTATATACTCAGCTTCTTCCTGACATAAACTGCGGATGCCAATCTGGATTATCCTAAGCCCCAGTTCCCTTGCCCTGGCCATGATACAGGCGTGGGAGAACCTGCTTCCTTCGTACTCCTGCCGCAGATCAGCATGTGCATCAATTTGTAGGATTACAAGGTCCTGAAAGGCTTTGGTATAAAATTTAAACAGGGGAAAGGAAATGGAATGTTCCCCTCCCAGGGTGAGGAAAAAGTCCTTTTTGGGATCAAACCGGCTTAGGAAGATATCCATGTCCCGGTATAAATATTCAGGTCCGGCCACATTAGTTCGTTGAAAAGGTAGAGTAATAAAATGACATAACTCTCCTAAGTCCACATCTAACCTGGGATCATAGGTTTCTATTTGGTAGCTGGCCTTTAAGATGGCCTCCGGGCCATCTTTGGTTCCGTAGCCAAAGCTGACTGTGCCTTGATATGGTACAGGCCAGACATAAACAGGCAGACCTTTTTTTGGCTCGCCATCAAGATCGAAGAAATTAGAGTACATTTATTTTATTGGGTTTAGTTTATAGGGGCAGGCACAAAGGCCTGCCCCTGAGTTTTTAATATCCCTGCATCCTGTTTTTGTTTGTATTTATTTATGGAATAAACACTACCGCGGAAATAGTCGTTGTCCACATGCCAGCTACACCGGTAGTGACACATGGGGCTGAAGCAGAATCAATGATTTTGCCGCTCATTAGATAGATTTCTCGACGTTCATCATAGTCGGTTTCCGGGTCAAACTCTATGCCTAATGTGGTCGCTAGCATGGTTGAAGCCAGATCTTCAGCAAAGTCGCCGATCTCTTTTTCATCTGCCCCAAAGGCAGTGTGTTCAGAAATATAACCGTAATGGCTTTCATCAGCGGGAAAAGCCATGCCTACGGCCGAACCAACTAACCTGCCCCTTTCATTGGTGGCATTTCTGGCCATCACACAAAAAGTAATTTGCCCTGAAGCCAGATGCTTCACTCCTTCTTCCACAGAGATTAACTTGCATTTAGGTGGATAAATGCTGGAAACATAGACAAGGTTTTGTTTCTCAATACCTGCATCGCGCAGAGCCAATTCAAATGACTGTAGTTTGTTTTTGTGTCGTCCGATTCCGGTGGTGAAAAATGCTTTAGTCGGAACAAAGGTGTTGGGAAACATTAATTTTTTCCTCCTTATGATGGCTTTTTCCTTTTCAGGATAGGCTGTTTAATACCAATTTTTTTCAACTTGTTTTTGAATTGAACCACTTGCTCGGGTGTCCCTTGAAAGTGAACAAAAACTCTGAACCAGGGCTGATCAGCAGCAAATGCTTTGGTGACAGAAGAAATAAATCCTTGCGCAACCAGATTTTTTTGCATTTTTTTTGCCTGTTTTAAGGTCTTAAAGGCAGCTACCTGAAATGTATACGAAAAGAAATTTTGTTTCGTACCTGATTTATTTATGTTTTTTGGGCTTTGCGCTGAGGATTTGCGTTTTACTTCTGACTTGATAGCTGTATCTTTTTTAAGTTCGGGTTCGGGTAGATGTTTCAGTTTTTCATAAAATTCTAATTGCTCTGGTCTAAGGGTTCCTTGTTTTGGAACATTCTGCCTGGACTCGGATTTTGTTTCCGGCAAGATCTTGGCAATTTCCGGGACAACATCTTCCGGGTTGTAGCCGCGTCCAATGTAAACGCCGAGGATGAAGGCCCATACCATGGCCAGAATTATAAATATTCCCAGGTAGATAAGACCTGACAGTGTAATGTCTAGCTTAAACTTATTTTTAGCGGTCTTCTTTTTAGATTTTTTGGCCATTAAGCATCCCCGCTTAAAAGGAAGTTAAGAAACCGGGAAGTTAAGAAGTTTGGAGGATAAGGATGAAATTGAAACTTCTTAAGTCTCCTAAAACTTCCCATTTTCCCAACTTCTTTTTTTCAGCCACCGCGCGATGTTTATGTTGCTTAACTTTTATTTGCCTGTACAAAGTTCAAGGATTCAGTTTCTGATTTAGAATTTTGGTCATTTGGCAATCAGTATTTGTTTCTGGTTTCGATATCCGGTATTTTCAGAACAAACTACATCCTTTGTGGAGCATCGACTCCCAGAAGGGTTAAGCCGTTTTTGAGTACCTGGGCAACTGCCTGAAAGAGGAGCATCCTGGCTTGAATGAGCAGATTGTCCCGGGCATTGAGCACCGGATGAACCGTATAATAACGATGTAATAGCCCGGCAAGTTCTTGTAAGTAATAGCTTAAATGGTGAGGGCTTAAAGTCCTGGCGCAAGTAGTCAGAATGTCGGAAAACTGGTCCAAGTGTTTTAAAATTGCCATGTCTTCTTCCGTGTTTAAGAGTGGAAGCAAGTCATTCAGGCTCTGGTCAATGTTGATGTCTCTTTCTTTGGCCTTGAGCATCAAAGAGCAAATGCGTGCATGGGCGTATTGAACATAATACACCGGGTTGTCCAGAGATTTTTTCTTGACCACTTCCAGATCAAAATCCAGATGGCTATCACTCTTGCGGGTTAAAAAGATGAATCTGGCCGCATCAACTCCTACTTCTTCACAAACTTCAGACAAAGTAACAAACTCTCCGGCACGGGTGGACATGGCTACAGGCTCGCCTTCTCGAAGCAAGTTTACCAGTTGAACCAGGATAACCTGTAAGCTCTCCTCGTCCTTGCCCAGGGCCTGCACGGCAGCCTTCATCCTGGGGACATAGCCGTGATGGTCTGCTCCCCAGATATCCACGACCAGCTCAAAACCACGATCAAATTTGTTTTTATGGTAGGCAATGTCTGAAGCAAAGTATGTTAAAAGTCCATCTGATTTTTTTAAGACGCGGTCTTTGTCATCTCCAAACTGGGTTGATTTAAACCACAATGCGCCATCTTGCTCATAGGCAAGGCCTTTATTTTTTAGATAGTCAAGGGTGCTTTCTACCTCACCCTGTTCCACCAGGCTTTTTTCAGAAAACCAGACCTGGTGTTCCACCCGAAAGTTTTCCAGATCTTTTTTGATCCCTTCCAGAATAGAGTGCATGGCCGCTTCCTGACACAAGGTTATGGCCTCTTGCTCGGATTTGGATAAAAGGTCATGGTTATATCGGGCCAAAATTTCTTTGGCGATATCTTTTATGTATTCCCCTTTATAGCATTCATCAGGAAGGGAAACCGAGCGGCCGCAGAGCTGTTGGTATCTGACCCATACTGACAAGCCCAGCAGACGCATCTGGCGGCCAGCATCATTTAGATAATACTCGGTGTGGACATCGAAACCCGTAAAGCGCATGATCCGGGTCAAAGAATCACCAAGGGCTGCGCCTCGGCCATGACCAATGTGCAAAGGGCCGGTAGGATTGGCTGAGACATATTCAATCTGAACTTTTTTGCCTTGGCCTAAATTAGAGGAGCCATAAGTGTCTTTTTGTTCAAAAACCTTTTTGACAACCTCATGCCAGAAACTTGTTTTAAAGAAAAAGTTTAAAAAGCCAGGACCGGCCACCTCTATTTTTTCCAGGTCCGGGCAAAGCTTTAAAAGTTCATCTTTTAAGCTTTCCGCCCACTGCCTGGGATTTTGTCCCACTTGTTTGCTGGTAACCAGGGCTATATTAGTCGCCAGATCTCCAAACTTTTTTTCTTTGGGCGGCTCCAAGCTGACTTTTTCGGGCCAGCTAAGTCCCTTGGTAGTAATAATTTGTTTGAGTTTATCTTGAATGTATTTTTTGGCACGCATTTTTTAGACTGTCCTTTTTTGCTAAATTTTTTGGGTATCCTCTAGAGTCGCAATGGATATAACCTCAATTTTGTCCTTGTCGTCAGCCAAAATTTGGCCGACCATGCGTGACAAGACTCCCTTGGGTCCTATTTCCAAAAATTGATTGCCACCATCAGAGAAAATGGCCCGAATAATTTGTATCCAATAAACAGATGAGGTCATCTGGCGGGCCATGATTTCTTTTATCTTTGCCGGGTCAAGCTCTTTTTGTCCTGTTGCGTTAAAATAAATAGGCACCTTCGGGGCATGCCATTCAAATTTGGCCATGAATTTGGCTAACTCTTTAGCCGCTCCTTCCATCATTGGGCTGTGAAATGCTCCGCTCACAGGAAGAAGCACGCCCCTTCCTTTTTGTGTTTTGGCTTTTTTTACAATCAAATTAATGGGTTCTGCATGTCCACTGACTACAAATTGGGCCGGGGTATTGTAGTTGGCTACCAGGATTTCCTGGCCTGTTTCCTGTCGTGTTTCCTTGACTAGCTCTTCCACGGTCTCCTGGTTTAGTTTCAAGATGGCAGCCATTTGTCCGTTTCCATCCTGACCGGCCTCTGCCATTAGCCTGCCGCGCAATGAAACCAGTTTTAGAGTGTCTTCAATATTTAAGACTTTACTGGCACATAGGGCGGAAAATTCGCCCAGGCTGTGTCCAGCCATAAAAAGCGGCGAAGGACTTAGTTTATCCTTAATAAAGAGCCAAAGGCTTAAGTTGACAATGGTCAGGGCTGGCTGCAAGTATTTGGTCTGGGCCATGTCTTTTGCCTCGCCATCCCAAAAAATCTCGCGTAAAGGGAAGCCGGAGATTTTTTCGCCCAGTTTCCACAGATTCATGGCATCGGACCAGTATTCAGCAAGGTCTCTACCCATGCCAGGCTCTTGGGAGCCTTGTCCTGGGAAAAGTATGGCCAGTTGTTTATTTTCAGGCATTTATCTACCTCCTTAAGAAATAAATTAACCTTTTTACTCCTACCCGGCCTAAAAGTCGAGAGTGTGGTGTTGGGAAAAATCGGGAAACGGAGAAACGGGGAAAAGAGGAAATGGGAGTGGAGGGTATATGAAACAAATTTTAATTCAAGAGTTATCTAAAGAACTTGATCGGGCAGGTTTCGGTTTGGACGCAGAGCAGATTAAAAAATTATACTCTTTTTTATCTCTGCTCATCAAGTGGAACAAGGTTATTAACCTGGTAGGACCAAAAGATTGGGTTGAAATTTTCAGAACTTTAATTGTGGATAGTTTGTACTTAAAAGACTTTTTACTTTCTTTATCATTAAAAAATAGCCCCAGGACTTTTGACCTTGGAGCCGGGGCAGGTCTTCCAGGCATCCCTTTACGTATAGTCTGGAATACTGGAGAATATTACTTAATAGAGGTCAGAAATAAAAGGGCCGTATTTATGCGTAACGCTTTAAGCCACTTGTCACTACCGAAAACTTTTGTGCTTGGTATGCGCGCGCAGGAAGTGCCAGAAGAACTTCTGCCCCCAGACCTCATAATAAGTAGGGCATTCATGCCTTGGCCAAAGTTGCTGCCTCTGGCCAGGAAGCTTATGCCGGATCATGGTATTGTGGTTGTCATGGCCAATACTGCCGCGCCAGAGAGTGACCAGTTGGCTCCGTGGCAAGTAAAAAAAACTTTTTCCTATGAGGTTCAAAAAAAGAAGCGTTATTTTTGGGCGTTGGAATTAAATAATTGTCCCAACTGAGAGTTTTTAAAAATAAGCCTGGTGGCTACTTCGTCGGCCAATTCTGCAACGTCCATAAGCCGTTCCAGATAATCCAGTATCTCATAACGTCTGTCTTCGGCCGAGTATTCAAAATCTTCCTCCAGCCGGCCGGATTTAAGGTATTCCTCTAGTTCTTCTAAAAATTTTTCGTTGAGCATATTGTTCCTCCCGCCCTTTTTTTTGCCACAGGAAGGATAATTGGTCAAAATGTAAAAAAGTGAATAAAGTTCTTGACGACATCTTAAGAGATGGATAAAAGATTATCTCCTTTCGCCGGGGTGGTGAAATTGGTAGACGCAGAGGACTCAAAATCCTCCGGGCATTAGCCCGTGCGAGTTCGAGTCTCGCCCCCGGCACCATAAAGATCAAAAAGGCTTCAGGTAATACCTGAAGCCTTTTTTTTTGTCATTTTAAATATTATTTGATAAGAAACTAGGGATGTAAATTAATGTTTTAATTTTCCCTGGTACCCAGTTATTTGGACTATGGACTTAAAAGATATTGAAAGTATAGCCTTAAGCTTGGAAATATATAGCCAAAGTAAGAATTCGGCTAGGTTTAAGCAAGAGCTAATCCTGTTGATCCAGAAAATAAAGCAGCAGAATAAAAAACTTGATTTTTTGCTTGAGGAAAACAACAGGCTAAGGCTTCATGTCCAGGATTTAAGCAAGAAAAATAGAGAATTAAATCTAACTTTGCGTCAAGTTTTGGCTAATTATCAGGCCGGGCTAAAGACTTTTTTACGTTTCAAGCGTGATATCGAGTTAGTCCAGAAAATGCGTTCTTTAAAAGAGCTTCCGAATATTTTAGCCCAAATAAAAGAGTATCTTGCCCTTGACGCTGTAGGTCTAATTTTAAGCTCCGAGTACTTTGCTACCTTTGTTCCTGATAAAATTTGTGTTTATCCTCAAGAGGATATTCAGAGTCAACTTTTAAATCTGCCTTCCATATCTTTGGGAGACAGTTATTACATGGGATGTATAGCCAAAGTTAAACATTTCTCTTTTTTTTGGCCTGAGTTGAACGGACAAAAAAAGGAACAGCTTAAAGAAGGTTCCTGTTTTATATATGTACTTAAAGACAAGTACAATCCGGAAAATATAACAGGAGTGCTGGCTCTCGGCGACAAAGATATTGCCAGGTACTCGCCGGAAAAAGCCACGGACTTTTTAGAACATTTTTGTTATATTTTTAGCTGTACTCTTTTGTCTGTGCGTGAGCACGAGAAACTTGATCGGGAAAAAGTGATAGATACTCTAACCGGCATTCATAATCGTGAGTATTTCCACCGCCATGCTCCTCGCATTTTGGACTTTGCCACTCGACGAGGTTTTCCGGTTTGCCTCCTGTTTCTGGATTTGGATGGATTCAAGTCGATCAACGACAATTTAGGGCACAACATTGGAGACAAGGTACTTATAGAGGTGGCCCAAAGGATACAAGCAGTGATCCGCAAGTACGATATTTTTGTTCGACTGGCCGGAGACGAATTTTTGATTTTATTGCCTGATACAGATATTGAACGAGCTCAGCTTTTAAAGTTGCGAGTCCAAAAGTCCATCAAAGATATCAGTATTGAGAAGCTTTGTGGACAGCCAACTAACCTCACAGTTTCTGTCTCTGTTGGTCTTGCCCAATATGTTCCCGGACAGGAGATCAAAGATTTTTTGAAAGTAGCAGATGATAATATGTATGCGGAAAAGAAGCAGCAAGCCTAGTCTTTAATTTTGCCTTCCTGAATAAGTTTTAACAATGCATCCACAGACCTTGGATCATAGAGTTTATTCCGTCCTTCTATCAATTCCTGCGCAGCATCTTTATTTTTTAAGGCCGGATGATAGGAGCGTTGTGAGGTTATGGTTTCATATACATCAGCTACGGCGATAATTTTGGCGCCAATATGAATTTCTTTTTCCTGCAAACCTTGCGGATAGCCAGTTCCGTCAAGACGTTCATGGTGCTGCAGGACTATCTGGGCTACAGGACCGGTAAAAGGGATCTCTTTGATGATTTCATACCCTTCCTGGGGGTGCGTTTTGATGATTTCCATCTCGAGAGGAGTCAAATGTTCTGGTTTGGATAAGTATTCTAGGGGGATAGAGTTTTTGCCGATGTCGTGCAAAAGACCTGCTAGATGAATATTTTGAACCAGGTCATCATCTAGTTCCATCTCCTGGGCGATGGCTGTAGCAATGGCAGCCACTTTTTGCTGGTGTCCTGCAGTGTAAGGATCTCTTCTTTCTACCATTGCGGCCAGTGATAGAACTGTTTTTTCCAGAGTGTCTTGAAGTTTTTTCAGGGTTGTTTTCAGTTTTTGGGCTTGCTTTTTTTGTTCGGTGATATCCCTGGCAATGCCCATAATCTTGATGACTTCCCCCTGGGGATTGCAAACAACGTCAATAAGCTGGGAGAGCCATTTGATTTCATCTTTTGTTTCGATACGGTGCTCAACTTCAATGCTCTGTTTGTTTTGAAGACATTTTTTTATGGCATCGACCAGAAAAGGGCGGTCCAGGGAGTTGACGGTGGTAAAGAGTTGCCGGTAATGGCCGGTATGGGTAGCCGGGGTAAAACCAAAAAGCTGGGGAAAATTGTTGCTCCATTTGATTTCATTGTTTTTTGGATTCCACTCCCAGTTAACCAAATGAACAGCCTGTTGGGATAAGCTAGTTTTCTTATTTTCGATTTCTTTCTGGGTCAGGGCTTGGTAAATGATAGCTAGAAGTTTATCTTTACCGATGGGCTTGGACAGAAAGTTGTAGATTTTACCATCGTTGATAGCCTTTTGGGCGGCTCGCACATCAGCATGCCCGGTGAGCATAATCCGGATGCTTCTAGGGTATTTCTCCCGAACTATTTTCAATAATTCACTACCAGACATATGAGGCATTTTTTCGTCGGTGATAATCAGGTCAATATTCTCCCTGGCCAAAATATCCAGGGCCTGGGAAGCGGACCGGGCAAAATAGAGTTCGATAGGCTCTTTATGGAGGCTTCTCTTAATCCCTTCTAAGACCTGCTCTTCATCATCCACGAATAAGACTTTTGCTTGCATTGGCCCTCCATATCCCCATGAATATTGGAAAGATTAGTTAAAAAGAGTCTTTAAATAACAGAGTCAAGTAAATTCATTTTATTTTCTTATACTGACTTGGACAAAAAGAAAAATCAAGGATAAAAAAAGTTTATTGAAAGCTTCAAAAGATATTTGTAAAAAATTAAATAATATATTAATATTATAACAAAATTTTTAAGAGTGTAAAACTATCAACTTTGTATACAAACTACTTGAAGAGAGAAATAGTTGGGCGATAATGAAATGGTAGTTCTAAGACAGACGAAGAAATTTTTTTGATCATTGCCTTAACTCCGGAACTTGTTAAGATAAGCCAATTGTTTGATATTTATCCGCTTGAATAACGAAAACAGGAACAAAAATTGTTGCAGAGAAATAAGCGAGGGGGAGAAGCATGGATAAAGGCCAGCATAAAATTGAAACATATTTTGAGAAATTGCCTTTTGTCATCATCGCTCTAGATGAGAGACACAAAGTTATGCACTGGAATCTCATGGCCGAGAAATTTTTTGGATTACGGAAAGAGGAGGTCCTTGGCCAATCCATAGTTGGCCTGACTTCCAGAATGGAGTGGAAGGAGACAATCGGCATTTCAGTCGAGGATTATCTGCAAAATAGATCTAATCTACAAAAAGAAATTAGATATAGTCGACCTGATGGAAGCACTGGATTTATGGACTTCAAGGTCATTGAATTTTTGGATTCGCCTGACCCGAAAGAGCGAATGCTTTTGTTGGTAGGCAATGACATTACTGAATTTAAAATTATGCAAGGACAGCTGGCCCAGGCCCAAAAGCTGGAGGCCATTGGGCAGTTGGCTGCTGGCATTGCCCATGAAATCAACACTCCTGCTCAGTACGTCAGTGATAACCTGCATTTTTTACAAGATTCTTTTCTCCCCATCAAAAACACCATTGACTTTTTAGTGTATAACTTTGTGGCCTATAAGGACAAGTTGCCTCAGGAAGTAATTGAGAAGATGTACCAGGTTCTAGAGGAAAATGATGTGGATTTTTTTTTAGAAGAGGTCCCTAAGGCCTTGGTTCAAAGCCTGGAGGGTATGGGTCGCATTGCCAGAATCGTTTCATCCATGAAGCAATTTGCCCATCCGGGTACAGAGGAGAAAGTCTATATGGATTTGAACAAAGCCATTGAGAATGCCCGTGAAGTGTCCCGCAACCTTTGGAAATATGCAGCTGATATGGAAATAGCTCTTGACCCGGATTTGCCTCAGGTACTTTGTTACCCTGCTGAAATAAATCAGGTTCTTTTAAATATGATTGTCAATGCGGCTGATGCAATTAAGGAGAAGCTGGGCGAATCTGTCTCCGATCAGGAGCGAGGTCTAATTAAGATTACCACTCGTAATTTAAAGGATCGTATCCAGATTCAAATCGCTGATACAGGATGTGGAATTCCGGAAGAGATAAGGCATAGGATTTTTGAACCGTTTTTTACAACTAAAGAAGTAGGCAAGGGTACAGGTCAGGGATTGGCCATTGCCCATTCTATTATTGTAGACAAACATAACGGCTCTATTAAAGTTCAGTCTGAGCCTGGTGAGGGGAGCACATTTATTATAGAGTTGCCAGTAGATGGATAGATGCATGAAATTCTGGACTTTAGTTTTTTAAAAATTTGGTTGGCTTCAGCATTTTTTACTAACTATTTTCAACAATTTATTAGTTAAATGTCCCCGCTTACAATTCCATAAGTGGAGGGACAAGGACTGAGGTTTCGTAAACAAATCCATGAAGATTCTTCAGAGTTAGTCAATGAACAAAATAAAAATTTTATTTGTTGATGATGAGCCCAATGTATTAAGCGGGTTGAGGCGGATGCTCTATCCCATGCGCAAAGAATGGGATATGACTTTTGTTGATAATTCGGCCGAGGCCCTGTCTTTGGTCAAGGAGAAGAGTTTTGATGTGGTTGTCGCGGATATGCGTATGCCGGTCATGAGCGGGGCAGATTTGTTGACCAGGATCAGCAAAATTCAGCCTCGAGTAGTACGCATCATTTTGTCCGGTCACTCAGATAAAGAAATGATTATGCAAACAGTGCCCGTGACTCATCAGTTCCTGACTAAGCCCTGCTCTCCAGATAAACTTAAAAATGTTATCCAGAGATGCATGGCCTTGAGGAATCTGTTTAAGGACAAGAGCTTACTTGATGTAGTAGGCCGAGTTAAGTCATTACCCAGCCTGCCAGATATTTATATCCAACTAAAGGAAGAAATTCGCTCGGATAAAGCTACGCCTAAGAGTATTGGTGATATTATTTCTAAAGATGTAGCCATGTCTGCTAAAGTTTTGCAGATGGTCAATTCCGCTTTTTTCGCTTTGGTAAGAAAAGTTTCTAGTATTGAACAAGCTGTAGTTTATTTGGGGTTGGATACTATAAGATTCCTTGTTTTAGGAATGCATATTTTCAATAAGCTGGAAAAACTTAAAATCGGAAAGTTTTCTTTGAAAAGTCAGGTTAAGCATAGTCTGGAAGTGGCTAGTATGGTTTCTTCTTTATGTAAATTTGAAAATCTACCCAAGGATGTTCAAGAGATTGCTTTTTTTGCCGGCCTGTTTCACGATTGTGGTGTTTTGATCTTAGCTCAGAACATGCCGAAAGAATATGAAGAAGCAGTAAACTTTGCTGAAGAAAAAAGGCTGTGTTTGTATCTGGCTGAACTGGATGTTTTTGGCGTTTCGCATGCTGAAATCGGGGCTTATCTGTTAAATATATGGGGGCTTCCAGAAGAAATGGTTAGGGCGGCGGCCTTTCACCATAATCCAATGGCAGCTTATTCTTCCCGGTTGGATTGCCTGTCTTTGGTTCATATTGCTGATCGTCTGGAACATCTAAAATCACCGATGAATGTAGTTGGCCCTGTCTGCCCTGTTGATAAAGACTTGATAGAAAAATTCGGCATACAGGATAAATTCATTAGTTGGCGAGACTTGTTGGTAAAGGAGAAAGTAGGTGAATAAGGAGAAAATCCTTTTTGTTGATGATGACGTCAACATTCTGGATGGGTTTCGTCGGTCTTTGCAGCGGCAATTTCAGGTAGAAACTGCTGTCGGCCCGATTCAGGGGTTGAAAATGTTTAATGATTTCGGTCCATTTGCCGTTGTGGTGGCTGATTTAAAAATGCCCAAGATGGATGGTATTGAGTTTCTAACCAGGATCAAAGAGTTTTATCCTGAAACGGTCCGCATTATGCTTACAGGGCATGGAGATATGGAGGTGGCTATAGATGCTATTAATAGTGGTCAGGTGTTTCGTTTTCTGATCAAGCCTTGTAGCAAGACTAACTTGATTAAAGCTTTGGAGGCAGCCATTAAGCAGTATAGGTTAGTCCGTGCAGAAAAGGAGATAATGGAAAAGACTCTGACCGGAACTATCAATGTTTTGACAGAGATTTTGAGTATCACCAATGAAGAAGCCTTGGGTCGAACTTCCCGCATCAAACGCTATGTACGCGATGTAGCTATTCACTTGGGCGAGACAGATGTCTGGTTATATGAGACTGGCGCTATATTATCTCAGATCGGGTGTATTATTTTGCCTCCAGGGGTATTGGATAAAGTGCGCACTGGGGAGAGACTAGAGGGAGAAGAATTACAGCTATATATGCAGCACCCCTTTATCGCCTCTGATCTTCTTCGTAATATCCCGCGTATGGAAAAGGTTGCAGATATGATCGCCTATCAGGAAAAGCACTATGACGGAAAAGGTGTACCCTTTGATCATGTACGCGGAGACGACATACCTTTGGGAGCAAGAATTTTAAAGGTGGTTTTAGACTTTGATCTCCTGGAAACCAGGGGGTATTCCAAGCGGGATAGTATATATAAAATGGCGAAGCGTAAGGGCAGATACGACCCAAAAGTATTCAAGGCTTTTTTGGAAGTGCTCCAATTGGAGCAACATTACAAAATCAGAAAGGTCCACATAGATGACTTGTTTCCTTTCGTAGTCCTTTTAGAAGACATTGTTGCTTTAAATGGAGTGGTGCTTTTAAAAAAAGGACACGAAGTTACTGAAACCATCATTGAGAAGCTTAGACTCATGGACAAAGCTTACGGAATTAAGCAGCCCATTGAAGCGCTTATCCCCCCCTCAAAAATAATCGAGGAAAAGAGAAACCTTCTGGAAAAGTAAAAAAAATTTTACATAACAATCAGGTCAGAGATATGGTATTAGTAGTCGAATAGTGGAGGGGATTAAATTAAAAATCAAAAAACCTCTAAGGAAGTTTAACCATGAGACGTTATCTTAACCTTGGATTTCTGGCTATATTCCTCATGTTATGCATGATTTCTTTTTACGCTTTGTGGAGCGGTGAGAGAATAAGAAAGATTTTCATCGATTTGAAAAATGATATTGTCCCCTCTGCCATGTTAATGTCTAAAATGAAAAGCGAGACTTTCAAAACATCTCATTTATTGATGGATTATGTTATACATGGAGATGATGAAAACAAAAGAGCAGTAGAAATAAGTTTAAATGAATTAAAAAAATACGGGGAAGAGCATTTAAAATATGAAAGTGACATAGGTCTTGAAGAAAAAAGGGAGGCAATTGAATTACTTGCCAAAATAGAAAATTTGGAATCGGCAGTTACTGAAATATTGATGTTAAAAGAGCATGGGATGAATCTTGATAAGATGGTGGATGAAGTAGAGAAAAAAGTTCATCCTGCTATTAAGATTCTCGTCAGACAAATAGAAAGACGCAAGAAAGAGTACATGCAAAAACTAGCGCTAGCAGAAAGTCAAAGTTTGAATCAACAAAATAAGGTTGTAAAGGTTGTTTTACTATTAAGTATACTCTTTACACTCACAGCACTTTCTGTCTGGCTATTAGTGATGAAACAGTTTTCAAGGTACATAAGAGAGCGTAATTTGGCTCTGGACAGGCTTGGGGCTGAAAAGGAAAGGCTGGCAGTCACCCTTCGTAGTATTGGAGACGGAGTTATTGCAACAGACACTGATGGTAAGATTGTTTTGATCAATAAGGTTGCTGAGGATTTGACCGGCTGGTCACAAGAAGAGGCTGTTGGCAAGCCCATTAATGAAGTTTTTCATATTATTGATGAAAAGACCGGGGAGCCTTGTGAGAATCCGGTTGAAAAGGTGTTTAAAACGAACAGAATTACTGACTTAGCTAATCATACAGCACTTATATCTCGCGATGGAACTGTACGAAGCATAGCAGACAGCGGCGCTCCGATTCGGGATAGCGAAGGTCGAATTGTGGGGGCGGTTCTTGTATTTCGCGATATTACCGACCAGAAAAAAATGCGTGAGCAAATGTTCAGGAGTCAGAAACTTGAGTCCATTGCGCTTTTAGCAGGCGGTATAGCCCACGATTTTAATAATATTTTGACCGCATTAATGGGCAATATAAGTTTGGCCAAGACTCAATTAAGTACGGAAGACAAGGCCTATAGCCTGCTAACCTCCACAGAAAATGCTTCTCGCAGGGCCAGCCAATTAACTCAGCAACTGCTGACTTTTGCAAAGGGTGGAGAGCCCGTCAAAGAAACCGCAACCTTAGCAACGCTAATAAAAGACTCAGCGAATTTTGTACTTGCGGGAAGCAATGTTAAATGTAGTTTTGATATACCCAAGGAACTCTGGACTGTTGACATCGATACCGGTCAGATTAGTCAAGTCATTCAGAATATTGTCCTCAACGCTAAGCATGCCATGCCGGATGGAGGAACAATAAATATAAAATGTGAAAATTTTATTAATGATTCGCGAACCATCCCATCGTTGCCCCCTGGAAATTTTGTTAAGATAACCATACAGGATCATGGCATTGGAATACCGGAAAAGTATCTTGATAAGATATTCGATCCCTATTTCACCACAAAAGAATCGGGAAGCGGTTTGGGGCTTGCCGTATGTTATTCAATTATCCAAAAACATGATGGTCACATTATGGTAGAATCAACACCAGGTGTTGGCACGACATTCACGATTTATCTGCCGGCCTCTCAGAAAGAAATGACTTCACTCTTTGATGATGAGCAACTGTTAACAGGAAAAGGCAAGATTTTAATAATGGATGATGAGGAGTTGGTCAGGGAAGTTAGTAAAGAAATATTTAGTAGTTTGGGATATGAAGTGGAGCTTGCCAAGGACGGTGAGGAAATGATCGAGTTATACCAGAAGGCCAAGAAAGCTGGAAAGCCCTTTGATGTAGTCATTATGGATCTGACAATACCTGGTGGTATGGGAGGCAAGGAAGCAATTAGGAAGTTGCTTGAGATTGATCCTCAAGTAAAAGCTATTGTCTCAAGTGGTTATTCGAACGACTCTGTCATGGCTAACTATAGCGAATACGGATTCAAAGCATGTTTGGTCAAACCATATAAAATTGAACAAGTTAGCCAAATATTAAGGCAACTCATAGATTAACTGGGAGGCAAGTTCGACTTTTTAGGGGCGCATCCGATAGCTGCAATTTGGTTGGCTGGGTGAGTAGTTGAGTGGAGTGAGTGGGGAGTGTAAGGTGTTCAGGGTGGAGATAGATGGTATGAAAAATAGTTTTGAGACTTTAGAAGCCTGGCCAATGCAGACGGGTAGAGCGGATATGGGAATCCGTAGTAGAATTTTTTCCTGATTGCCGCCAGATTCTCGATTATTACCACTGCACAGGTTTGATTACTTAATTATGACAAAATTTTGCTGAATATGAACAAGAAAAGAGAAAACAAACAGCAGTTGCAATGACAAAATAAGGCTTCTCAAAAATCAGTGCAACTAGCGGATGTTCCTCCATGTAAGAGAGCTGTTTTTTAGAACCAGTTCTTTCACTTCCGCTTCAAGTGGCAGACACAGCAAATAATCAACCGCACGTGCTACTTCATCTGGATACAAAACTCCTTTTTTGGGAATAAAGGGCATCTTATTTAAAAGTTTTGTCTTAACTATACCGGGATAAATAGAGCTTACCTTGATGCCATATCGTTTACCTTCCTTGTACATTACCTCTGCAAGTCCTCTTAAGGCAAATTTAAAAGGACAATATGCAACTCCATAAGGAAATCCTTCCAATCCTGAGACAGAATTGACAAAGACAATATAACCATGTTTTTGTTTTAAAAATACCTTATACGCGAGTTGTGTAAGATAAAAAGGCACTTTGAAATTTGCTTCATAGGAGGAATTTATCAAATCCAGGGTTGCATCTTCTACCTTGGCATAAAAACCGTCTCCTATGGCATTAATAAAAACATGAGGTGTAAAAGAAGAAAAAGCTTGAAGAACCATTTTTTCATTTGCAAAAAGTTCTTGGATAGAAAGGAAACTAACATCCCTTCCCTCTAACTTCCTTGCCAGGTCTTCTCTTTTGTTTTCATCTTTGTAGAGAAGAAGCAAAGAGTGGTTTTTTGATAGCAGATTGGAAATAGATGTTCCAATATCACCTGTTGCTCCGGCAATGATGATGTTCATTTTTCTTTTGCCTTTTCTATCAACTCGACCAGGCTCAATATCTTTGGTTTTGGCGGACTGTTAAAAGTTTTTTGCCATTCTTCCTGGTCAAGCTCCTGGCGCAGGTAGCTCTCCACCGGAAAGTAAGTTTGCCAGCAGGAGATCATCTTGTAGCACGGAAGCCCTTGGTTTTCGCGTCGGCAATAGGAAAAAGAAACCTGATGCCCTAACCGAGGACAACGTACTTCAAGATGATCCCCAGGCGGTGTTATAAGTTTATCTTGTTTTTCTTGATTCATCCATGTTTTCTCTGAGTCGGTTTTGGCAGCCCTTCTAGTTCTTTGAGTGACTTTTCAATTTCTTCAGCAGGCATTGCGTAGTTAGAAAGTTTTCCTGAAAGATATGCTTCGTATGCTGCCATATCAACCAGTCCATGTCCACTCCAGGTAAAAAGGATTACCTTTTCTTTTCCTTCTTCCCTGGCTTTTTTGGCCTCCTGAATTACCGCGGCAATGGCATGGTTGGTTTCAGGGGCGGGGATAAATCCTTCGCTTCTGGCCCAGGTTACACCGGCTGCAAAGGTTTCCAATTGATGTACAGAGGCAGGAGTTACCAGGTTATCAATAACCAGTTTACTTACAATAGGAGCCATTCCGTGGTACCTGAGACCGCCAGCATGGAGTGGAGCAGGCATGAAATTATGCCCTAATGTATGCATCGGCAGAAGAGGGGTTGTTTTGGCTGTATCACCAAAGTCATAAGCATAAGGGCCTTTGGTCAATGTTGGACAGGAAGCTGGTTCTACGGCCAGGATCTCTACCTGTTTTCCATGAATCTTATCGCGAACATACGGGATGGCTAAACCTGCGAAGTTACTTCCCCCTCCGGCGCATCCGATGACTACATCCGGGTATTCTTCGATCATGGCCATTTGCTTTTGGGCTTCTAACCCGATAATGGTTTGATGCAGCAGAACATGGTTCAAGACACTTCCCAGGGCGTATTTGGTCCCCTCACCGGTTACAGCGGCTTCAACAGCTTCGCTGATGGCGATCCCCAGGCTACCCGGTGAATCAGGATCAGCCTTCAAGATTTCCCTTCCGGCATTGGTTTTGTCACTTGGGCTGGCAATGCATTTGGCTCCCCAGGTCTCCATCATCAGACGACGATAGGGTTTTTGGTTGTAACTTATTTTGACCATGTACACTTCGCATTCCAGTCCAAACAGGGAACAGGCAAAAGAAAGGGCGCTTCCCCATTGTCCGGCACCGGTCTCGGTACATATTTTTTGAGTCCCTGCTTCTTTGTTGTAATAGGCCTGAGGGATAGCGGTGTTGGGCTTGTGGCTTCCGGCTGGGCTTACTCCTTCGTGCTTATAATAGATTCTGGCCGGGGTATCTAACGCTTTTTCAAGAGCCCTGGCCCTATAGAGTGGCGAGGGACGCCACATTGCATATTTTTCCAGAACAGGCTCAGGGATATCAATAAATCTCTCCTGGCTAACTTCCTGTTCAATAAGGTTCATTGGGAAGATTGGTGCCAGGTCATCGGCAGTGACTGGTTTCCCTGTTCCCGGATGGAGCGGCGGGTCCATGGGTGTGGGAAGATCTGCAAGAATATTATACCACTGACGTGGTATCTCAGAATCGGGCAAAACAATCTTTTTAAAGTCCATAACATCTCCCTTTTGATTAATTTGTGGATAGGCGCGTGAATGGTTGAACAGTCAACTGGCTGAATGGTTGAATGGTGAAGAGATAACCTGGTACACAAAATAAACCATTTAACCAACAAACCAATCAACTAAATTAACTAAAAATATAAAGTTGCGATGTATGAATTATTTGAGGGAGATAAATAGGAGGAAAGATGGATGAAGTCAAATAGTGAGTAGTGGATGGGTGAATGGGAGAAAGGGGAGATGGGATAGGGCGAGATGGGCGGTTTGGTGAACTTGTGTCAAGCTAATTTTTTGGATAGAAGCTATAGAAGCTCTTGTTTATGTTGGTAAACACATATTAGAGCCTGCAGCCGAACCTTTTACCAATTAATTTTCATGGCTTATTCCAGTCTTGCTTTCTTTCATGCTGGTACAAAGAATTGGACCCATCTACCCCTGTTGAATACTGGCAAAGCCAGCCCAGCTTCGCTGGATTCAACCGGGTAAAAGGCTTGCTTGCGGACAGAGCATAATGGGATATTTTGGGTAAACAAATATTCTTTTATTATCGATAGTTATGCTCAATGTCGCAAAATATTTTGCCCATTCATCCCGATGCTCTGTTTTTTACGCAAGCTTCGCCAAGATGTGTTACCCAAGCCATTTGTAATGCATTTCAGAAACCAAGACATTCAATCAACGATGAAAATAGGGTTTGCCACAGGCTCATAAATGAATGTTGTTAGCGGGATATTTAACATGAATCGAGGTTTCTGCGAAAGCATAGTTAAGCTGAACCAATTGTTTGATGAGCCCTCAATGGCTTTTGTAGGCGGCTTGATTCACAAATTACGGGGTTAAGTGATGATTGATTTACATACACATACAACTTTTAGTGATGGGGAGCTTATCCCGGCAGAACTTGTGCGCAGGGCCAAGGTAGCCGGATACAAGGGTGTTGCTTTTACTGATCATGCAGATCATTCCAATCTGGAACTAATTCTGGAAAATGTGCTAAGGCTTGCCCGAAAATATTCAGTTTACGCAGATGTTGAGCTTCTGGCCGGTGTGGAGCTGACTCATGTCCCGCCCAGCCTCATTCCCGAACTTGTAAATATTGCCAGAGAAAAAGGAGCCCAGATTGTTGTGGTTCATGGCGAGACCATAGTTGAACCTGTAGCCAGGGGCACCAACCTGGCAGCAATAGAGGCCCGGGCCGATATTCTGGCCCATCCAGGCCTTATTACTCCCGAAGAAGTTAAGTTGGCTGCCCAAAACGGCGTAGCCCTGGAAATAACCACGCGCAAAGGTCACAGCTTGACCAATGGACATGTTTTTTCTCTGGCAAAGAAGTTTGGGGCCAGCCTGGTTATAAATAACGATGCTCATGCACCAGGGGATCTGGTCAGTCAGGAACTTCGAAGAAAAATTGCTTTTGGCGCCGGTATGGATGAAGGTGACTATCTTTTGGCTGAACAAAACAGTTTGTCGATTATGCGCGAGAGAAGATAAGAAAGAAAATAAATGGTTAAGGATTGGCGAGGATTGGCTGAACAGGGGGCTCGTGTGTGGGCCGGGTGCAGATTTCCTGTTGCTTTGACCGGAGCGGGGATCTCCGTTCCCAGTGGTATACCGGATTTTCGCAGCCCCGGAGGCCTTTGGTCAAAATATGACCCTCAGACGGTTTGTTCTGACTGGGCTCTGGAAAATAACCCTAGAGGTGTGTGGGAGTTCTTGCTGGATGCGGTGCAAATGTTTGCCCGCGCTAAACCCAACGCAGCACACAAGGCCTTGGCCAGGTTGGAGGAAAGAGGTTTTTTGCAAGCTATTATTACCCAAAATATCGATAACTTGCATCAGCAAGCAGGCTCAAAAAACGTTATCGAGTTTCACGGCAGTTGCCAGAAGTTTTATTGCAACGGGTGCCATACCGAGTTTGATCCCGGCCAGGCCTTGCAATTGACTTTTAGGGATATACCCTGGAAATGTCATAGGTGCAGTGGAGTTGTTAGGCCGGATGTAGTCTTTTTTGGTGAGCAGATTCCTGTGCAGGCTTTAATCCAGAGTCAGGACTTGGCTGACAGGGCTGATTTGCTTGTAATTGTAGGGACTTCAGGTGAAGTAGCTCCGGCCAATACTTTGCCGTATATAGTCAAAAGGCATGGTGGCAAGGTAATTGAGGTCAACCTGGGCCCGACCAATTATGCGGGGCTTTCTGACGTGCGTATCGATGGACCGGCCGAGGAGGTCTTGCCCTTTATGGCTGATTTGATCATAAACTGAAAGGGTGAAGATGTGCGTGCAAGTAGTTTGGCTTTCCGGGGATTTTTTTGTGATATAATTTTTATAAAAACAACATGTTAAAACAAATTAATATCTAAAACTCAACTTTCTGAGTTAATTTGCGAGCGCATTTTCTTCAATGCTAATAAAGACTTGGACACATCTAAGGCTTGCTTGCGGGCTGTGCATAATGGGGTTAGTCAATAGAATGTTACTTAATGCCTTTTCTGTTGTTATGATGAGGTTCGAAAGTTCGGTGGAATAACCTCCCTATGCACAGCACTTCCGCAATCTTCGCCATGATGTGTTACCCAACCCGTTTGTAATGCATTTCAGAAAATGCACTCTTCAATTGTGTAGTAATTTGAGGATGTTAATCGTATCAGAAAGTTGAGTCTAAAACTTAAAAATTAAAAACACCCTGCAAAGTTTTTGAGCCTGCAGGGTAGGGCGAGGAGGGATAGTAAATGGATTTTTTGCCCCAGACCGGCATTTGGACCATGATTGCCAATGCTACTTTGATGGTTAAGGTTGTCATGGTTATTTTGTTATTTATGTCTGTAACTACCTGGAGTATAATAATTTTCAAGGCTATTGCCTTTGGTCGTTTTAAGTCACGGATTAGAGCTCATTTACGTCTTTTTGAGACTGCTTCCGATTTAGTGACAGGCATGAAATTACTCAAGGAAAACCCTGGTTCTCCTCTTTATCCTATAGGGTACGGGGCTGTTTTGGAAATACAGAAGCTTGAACAAACTAAACTGCACCCCAATCTCAAGTTCAGGGTAGCTGAAGACAATGTACGCAGAGTGTTAAAGCAGGGGGTTAGTTCGCAACTCAAAGTATTGTCTGGTTCCCTGCCTTTCTTGGCTACTTGTGGCAGTTCTGCTCCGTTTATCGGTCTTTTTGGCACGGTGTGGGGCATAATGCATTCATTTCACTCTATTGGCCTGCAAAAGTCAGCTTCCCTGGCCACGGTTGCCCCCGGGATTTCTGAGGCTTTGATAGCCACGGCCATTGGTCTTGCTGTGGCCATCCCTGCTACAATGGCTTATAATTATTTTTTGGGGCAGTTAAACGCGATTCAAACTGAGCTGGTAAATTTTGCGGGTACTTTTTTGAACAGGGCTCAGAGGGAATTACCCTGGATGAAACGAGAAAACTAATTTGGTTGAGTAGTTGAGCAGGGTGAGTGAGTAGTTAATAGGAGGGAATATGGATTTTAATCCGCTGGAAAAAGGTTTTTTATCTGAAATAAATGTCACTCCTTTTGTGGATGTTATGCTTGTTCTTCTTGTTATATTTATGGTTACTGCCCCTATGCTCACCCAGGGGGTGGAAGTTGATCTTCCTCAGACCAAGACAGTACGGACGCTTCCGGAAGATAGCGAACATCTAGTGGTTACTTTGAAGAAAGATGGCACCATCTACCTGGATGAATACAAAGTTAAACTGGATGAGGTGGAAAAACATTTAAAAAAGATAGTCCTGGATAAAAATAAATTGATTTATTTGCAGGCTGATAAAGATGTTGCTTACGGCCTGGTGGTCAAGCTTATGTCTAGGATAAAAGCCGCTGGAATCAAGCGTTTGGGTGTTGTGGCTGAAGAGGAAAGGGAATAAAAATTATGCGCCTTTTGGGCTGGTTAGGTTCTTTTTTACTTCATCTGGGTATTTTTTTTCTGGTCTTTTATTCTCCAGGGGGGGGCAAAAGAATACGAATTGATCTAAGTAGACCTGTTTATGAAGTTGAACTTATCAATCTGCTCCCTCCAGCTCCTGTGAAGCAGGAGATAAAAAAGTCTGCCGGACAAATTAAAAAAAATGACACTAAGTCAGCTGTCAAGGCCGAAAAAAAATCTTTGAAGCAAAAGAAGTCTAAGTCTTCATCAAATGTTAAAAAAATTAAGGCTCAGCGGAATCTGGAGAGCTCCAAAACAAAACCAAAGGACAAAAAAAAGAAGATCAGTTCCAAGAAGGTAAAAAAGACCAAAAAGACTACGCTTAAAAAGAAAAAGGAACCTTCACCCCAGGAGATTTTGGCCCAGGCCCTGGGCAGTATTAAAAAACATGTCCGGGAAAAACAGAGATCAGAACAAATGATATTGGCCAAGGAATTAGCGGGTCTAAGGCAACAGGTAGAGCAAACCAAGGCTGGCTCGACTCAGGGAAAAAGTAGTGGCAGCACTGGGATAGGTTCCATTTATGCCCGGATTGCGGAAGAAAAGATCAAAGAAAACTGGCGATTTCCTAAGATTGGAGTGGAGGAAAATTTAATGGCTCAGGTGGAGGTGGAAATTGACGAGAGAGGCAAAATTATCCGGTCAAGGCTTGTTAAGCCTTCCGGGAGAAAAGATTTTGACATTTCAGTGCTCAAGGCAGTGCAGGAAACTGGTGAACTGCCGCCTCCTCCGGCCAAAACCATAGACAAATTGATTATAAATTTTAATTTGATGGAGCTGTATTAGCCATGTCTAAAGTCACGTCAGTGTTCTTTTTTGTTTTGACTATGATTTGGTTTGGTCTAGCATGGGCTCAGGATACTTTAGTTGTTGATATTTATGGACCTGGGCAGGAAAAGTTGAATATTTTTCTGGCAGATCCACTGATGAAGGGTGGCAATGGCACTGCGCCTGCTTTTGCTACCAGAGTGCAAGACCTGATCAAAAACAATCTTTCTTTTTTGCCTTTTTTACATCAGACACAAAGTAAGGATATATTGGGAGGAGCACAAATAGCTGGTATTCAGGGGAAAGATATTGATTTTAAGAAATTTCGTTTGTCCAAGGTTGATTTATTACTAACTATTGGATGGGATGACAGGCCAGGAATTCTGGGCTCAGTAGAGATCAGAGCCTTTGAGGTGTTTTCCCGAAAACTTATTCTTGGCAAGGGCTATCTCGTGCAGACAAAAGAACAGCTTCCCCTTGTGGCCAAAAAGTTCTGTGCTGAGCTTATGCGTGTTTTAACTGGCAAAGATAAATTTTTTCGATCTACTCTGGCCTTTGTTCGCAGGCAAGAGGGTAAAAAGGAGATATGTCTGCTCTTTCCACTTAGTGGTGAAGTAAAGCAAATTACCAATCTTGGTGGGCTGGCCATGAGTCCGGCATGGTCGTTTGATGGGCAAAAAATTGTTTTTACTTTCCTAAAAAATGATCGTCATTTTTTAGGTCTCTGGGACAGACAGACCGGACAGGTTAAGAGTTATAAACTCCCTGGCAACACCTGTATTTCTCCGGTGTTTACTCCTGAGCAAAAGATAGCCGTAAGCATTGATCCTGAGGGAAATCCGGACATTTATCTTGTACAAAGGGACATGAAGTTGGATCGAGCCCTGGTTAAAAACTGGGCTATTGATATTTCTCCCAGTTTTGATTCTTCCGGGAAAAAAATGGTCTTTGTCTCTTCCAGGCTTGGAAATCCGCATATTTTTCTCCTGAATGTTCAGGAGAATAGAATAGAAAGGGTGACTTACGCGGGAAAATATAATACTAGCCCCAGTATCAGTCCAGATGGGAACTGGGTTACATTTTCCCGGCGTACACCTGAAGGACACCGGATTTTTGTTCTTGACTTGCGTACCGGAATGGAGAAACAGATTAGTTTCGGACCTGGAAATGATGAAGACCCATCCTTTGGTCCGGACGGGTATTTTATTGTCTTTACGTCCAATCGTAGTGGGCAATATAAATTATATCTGACAACCCGGGGTGGTAATGAACCCCGATTATTGCCAACAGGTCAGGGAGAGGCAACAGCACCAAGCTGGGGAGTTTTTGAATAGGGAGCTTGGATAAAGGAGGATATATGAGATCGAAGACTTTATTTTTGTTTGTTTTAGCGACATTGTCGGTTTTTATTATAAGCGGTTGTGCCAAACAAAAAATTGGTTCGGTTTCTCCTAATGGCGTTGTAGAGAGTACACAAAAAAACAGACTTAGCGCAGAAGAAAGTCGAGCCAATGCCGCCAGAAAAGCCCGTGAACAAGCCTTAAAAGAGCGGCAACTGGCAGAAGAACAGTTAGCCAAGGAAGAAGCAGAAAAGAAAAAGGCTATTGAGCAGGCCGTAGAAACAATTTCAGCCAACAAAATTTACTTTGATTTTGACTCATTCGAATTAAAGCCAGAAGCCAGAGCTATTTTACAGCAAAAAGCAGAGCTTTTAAAGAAGTACAAAAATTTACGCTTAGTTATCGAAGGACATTGTGATGAACGCGGGACTGAAGAATATAATTTAGCTCTGGGGGAAAGACGGGCCAGGGCAGCTTACGAGTTTTTAATTCTCCTGGGGGTTGAGTCTGATAGGCTGCAGATTGTCAGCTATGGAGAAGAATTTCCTGCAGATCCCGGTCATAATGAAACAGCTTGGGCAAAAAACAGGCGTGATGAATTCAAGGTATTATACTAAATTTCGGGGGCAGGTGAGGCTTTTATAGAACCTAAGTTGTGCGATTTTTAATTGAGTTTTATATTAAGTATATTGGAATAAAAGGACATTTTAAAAGGGTGTTTTTCTCCCAATGGGTGAGATTGCCACAGACAGCTTCGCTGCCCTCGCAGTGACTTAGCGCTAGCCTGTCATTGCGAGGAGCGAGCGTTAGCGAAGCGAGAAAGCAATCTCAAAATTTAAACTGCAAAAAACGCATAATTTAGGTAGAAAATTTATTTAGAATATAACCTACATTTACTACATACCAGCCACTTTTTCGTCTGTTCCAGAGACTTGTTCTATACCTTCGCAGACTCTATTTTCATAAGTCCAGATTTCAAGATTTCAAGGGGACATTGGTATCTTTTGCCCTTTTTAGGATTGCTAAAAAGCAACAAAAGACTCTTTTAACTCAGGAGATAAGATTTAATGCTCTCTTTGACATTAGATATGCTGCAACGTACCTTTAACGTTGGGATTGTTGTCTATGATGAGAATTACAATATAATTTGTGTGAATAAAACTATTCAAGAATTTTTTCATTTTGATTTTGAACGCACTGATACATCTTACAATTTGGCTAATCTACACAGCCCGAAAGTATTTTCTCAAATAAAGGATATGACTGAAGAGGCTGTTACCCATACAAGGAGTGACAGCTATATTATAAAGATATATCAAGAGACTCACAAGAAGAATTTAGTCTTTTTGATAAAGGTATTTCTTCTACATGGTCAATGTAGAGATATATTTATTGCTTTGCTTTATAATGTGACAGATATATTAATGGATGAAAAGAAAATAATAAAATTTCCTGTATATGATGGCAATAACTTTTTGCTTTTAGATGTTCCAGAGATTGATTTTTTTAAAGCCATAGGTAACCAAACAGAGATTTTTTATCAGGATAGAAAGTATTTAAGTCCTCTTAGTCTTGGAAAAATTGAGAAAAAGTTGGATTCTAAAGACTTCGTTCGTATACATAAAAGTTTTATAGTCAATGTTAACAAAATAGAAAAATTGGAAAAGGATAAAAATAAATACCAGATTTTGATGAAAACTGGTTATTACCTTCCAGTAAGCAGGGTTAAGACCAATATTATTTTAAACATGTTCGGGCTAAAATGATTTATGCCTAAGAGTCTGTGACCAAACCGTAGCCAGGGGACAAATTTTCATAATTTTTTCAATCCAGATTCTTTCATGCTGGTGCAAATGTCTGGACCCAACTATAGCTTGCTTGCGGGCAGAGCATAATGGGATATTTTGGGTAAACAAATAGTCTTTTAATTATACCTACGTTTTGCGATTTTCACCCGATGGGTGAGATTGCCACGGACAGCTTCGCTGCCCTCGCAATGACGAACTCGCTCCTGTCATTGCGAGGAGCGAGCGTGAGCGAGGCGACGAAGCAATCTCAAAGTTTGAACTGCAAAAAAAATCGTCCAATTTAAACTATAGATAGTTATTATGGCAAATAGTCCCGGATATTTAGCTTTGGCACGCGAGGCTCTGCTTCTCCGCAAGTTTCGTCAAGATGGTTTACCAACCCTAAAATTCAGCCCTTAACCCCCAAATTTCATTCACTGCAATCGTGCCTAATGCATGATTGTAAACCACCTAAACAGTCCTTTTGTATTCTTTAAGCCTTTAAAATGCTGGTGGATGCATCCGATGACTGCACTTTGGTTGAGTAGTGAGTAGTTAGTAGGTGTGCGGTTGACTAGGCAAAGGTGGCAATTTTTTTATTGCTTTGAAGACACGATTTTTTTATGTGAGTTGAAAAGGTGATACTTTTTTTATTTTTTTGTTTTGAGCTCGTTTTGTAAAATTTTTTCCAGAAGGCCCGGTTTCATCTTGTCCGCAAATATTTCCTTTTGTCACTCTATAGTTCTTTTCATCCTTTTCATCTATTTACCCCCTTCATGTAAGAACCTGATTTATGTATTAAAATCAAAAAAAAAGAAGGAGGTCAGGTTATGGAAAAAAAGGGGATGTATGCCGAAAGGAGTTATGATCCGGCCGCACAGGAAATGTTGAAGTTGGCAGAAGAGAAAGGTTACGAAACGGTTTGGGAAAGACTAAAAGCGCAGTCCCCTCACTGTAAGTTCGGGGTAAGTGGGGTGTGTTGTAAAAATTGTGTCATGGGGCCTTGCCGGATTACACCGAAGAGTCCTGAGGGCGTTTGCGGGGCAACAGCGGATATCATCGTGGCCAGAAATTTGGTCAGGGCTATTGCCGCAGGCTCTGCTGCTCATTCCGATCATGGTCGGCCTTTAGCCGGTACCCTTAAAGAAGTGGCTGAGGGTAAAAACAAAGATTATCAAATTAAGGATGTGAATAAGCTAAGGAACATTGCAAGTAAGCTAGGTCTTGATACTGGTGCAGATGTTGAAGCTTTGGCCAAGGCGGTAGCTGAAGTAGCGATGAGGGATTATGGTAAGCAAGATGAAGACCCACTACAATTTCTTCTATCTTATGCCCCTAAGAAGAGGCTCGATCGTTGGCAAAATTTAGAGAAGTTTTTGTCTGAAAACACAGGCAAGAAAATGGGAGTATTGCCACGCAGTATTGACAGAGAAGTCGTAGATATCATGCATAGAACAACTATGGGTGTAGATAATGATACGGTATCCCTTTTGATTCAAGGTGTGCGTGCCGCTTTAGCTGACGGTTGGGGTGGTTCTCTTATTGGGACCGAAATTCAGGATGTCCTTTTTGGTACACCCACAGTAAAGAAAATTATGGCTAATTTGGGTGTAATAGATCCGGATTATGTCAATGTTATTGCCCATGGACATGAGCCTATTTTATCCGAGAAAATAGTAGAAGTAGCGCAATCAGAAGAGATGCAGAAGTTGGCTCAAAAATATGGGGCTAAAGGTGTGAACGTTGTAGGTATGTGTTGTACCGGGAACGAACTATTAATGCGTCAGGGTATACCTGCTGCTGGGAATACTTTACATCAAGAACTAGCTGTAATGACTGGAGCAGTGGAAGCTGTGGTTGTCGATGTACAATGTATTTTCCCTGCCCTGGGACGTTTAGTTGAGTGTTTTCATACAAAATTTATTTCAACAAGTGAGCAGGCTAAGTTTCCAGGTTCTCTACATATTCAATTTGAGGAAGACAAGGCCACAGAAGTGGCGAAAGAAATTGTTAAAACAGCCATAGAGGCTTTTCCTAAGCGTGATAAAGACAGAGTATCAATACCTGCATATAAAACTGAAGCAGTTGTTGGATTCACCACTGAAAATATAATCAGTGCTTTAGGTGGTAGTCCTAAACCCCTGGTTGATGCAATAGTCAGCGGCAAAATTAAAGGTGTAGTTGGTATTGTTGGGTGCAATAATCCAAAAATAAAACAAGATTACAATCATATAACTATTGCTAAGGAGTTAGTTAAAAAAGATATTCTGGTCATTGGCACTGGCTGTTGGGCTATTGCTTGTGCCAAGGGGGGGCTGATGCGTTTGGAAGCGCAGGAGCTGGCAGGTGAAGGTTTAAAAGAAGTCTGCAAAGCACTTAATATACCCCCTGTTTTGCACATGGGTTCCTGTGTTGATTGTTCACGTATGCTGTCTTTGGCTGGTGGGCTTGCTGATTATTTAGAAGTTGATATTTCTGATTTACCTTTAGTTGGGTCAGCCCCTGAATGGATGGCAGAGAAAGCAGTTTCAATAGGAACATATTTCGTTGCTTCTGGAATTCCAGTGCATCTTTGGCCCATGCCGCCAATTACAGGAAGTGAGACTGTGGTGAAAATTTTAACAGAAGATATAAAAGATCTTCTTGGTGGTTATTTCTTTGTCGAGGAGGATCCAGTGAAGGCAGCTGAGAGAATGGAAGAGATTATTATGGATAAAAGGAAGGCATTGAATATTTAATTTTGATTATCCTGATGCGTCTACAAAAAATAATTTTTTGTAGACGCATCCTAAATTTTATCTTATGGGGTAGGTAAGGTGAGTAAAAAGTTTAAGGATGAGATTAAATCTTTGAGGAAAGAGAAAGGCACTTCTGGTTTTAAAGTAATTGTTACCGGAAAGGGCGGAGCAGGAAAAACAACCACAACCGCCTTACTTTCTCAGGCTTTTATTAATCGAGGGTATAAAGTACTTGCAGTAGATGAAGATCCCCAGATGAACTTGCCTTTTGCCTTAGGCTATCCGCCAAACCAAGTTAAGGAATTGGTACCACTAAGTCAAAATGCAGATTATATAGAAGAAAAGACAGGAGCCAGGCCAGGTGAAAGTTGGGGTGGATTTTTAAGATTAAACCCTCCGGTAGAAGATGTCGTGGATAGGTTTGGTGTCTCCCTTAATAGTAACTTGAGTTGTCTAGTCATGGGGACAATAAGAAAACCCGCCACAGGCTGTTTATGTCCGGAAAATGCATTGTTGGATGCTGTGGTCAAGCATGTATCTCTTAGACGAGATGAGTTGATCCTTATGGATACCCAGGCAGGTGTTGAGCATTTTGGGCGTGCATTGGCCGAGGGATTTTCACAATGTTTAGTAGTTACTGATGCGACATTTAACTCTATGTCAGTGGCCATCCATGCATCAGACCTAGCCAGAGACATTGGCATTAAGCATATTCACCTTGTGCTCAACCGAATCGATGGGGAAAAGACAAAACAACGAGCGCTGGATTTACTAGCGCACTTTGGAAAAAAAGAAACCGATTTTAGCTCAGTAGTTATTTTACCTAGAGAAGAGCAAATTTTGGATTTTGAACCTGCTGTTATAAACCTCTACTCTTCTTGCCCAGAATCTCCTTTTGTCCGGGCTATTGAAGAAATGGCTGAAAGTCTGGAAAAGTACGAAAGGTAGAAATTTTCCCTTTAAAATCAATAGGAAATATTATAGGGCTACCAGCCTTTGTCTCGTTTTGTACTATTTAAAAATAATTCTAAAATTTTAAAAGCAAGAGGTCTATTTATGACGCATGAATGGGATTGGGAACCAGGGGAAAAAATTGTCGCTGACCTTGGGCAATGGTCAGCGCAATTTGAGTGGACAGAGGAACCGCAGGTTAGTCCTGATGGCGAAAAGATAGCTGCAGTTGTAAATACTGGAAGCTACGAGTTCGATGTATGCATAAATAATGATCTCTGGGGTACTACTTATGAAAGGATATGGTACCTCCGCTATGCTCCTGACGGAAGGCTAACTGCGCTGATTTCAGACATGGGAGAATATACTATTTGTGTGGATGGAACGCCATGGGAGGAGCGATTTTCCTTTATATGGGACACAAAGTTTAGCGAGGAGAGTGGGAGCATAGCCGCAGCAGTGCAAAATGATATGCGATATGGTGTGGTCTTAAATGGGAGACCATGGGAACAGATGTTTGATAATGCCAACCAGTTTATTCTGAGCGCTGATGGACAAAAGACTGCTGCCGTGGTCCAGACCATCTCTCTGGGACAGGCAGAGATTTTTAAATTTCAGGAAGGATGCTTTACTGTGGCTGTTGATGGTAAACCGTGGGAACGAAATTTTGTCAATGCTTGGACCCCTACTTTTGATGCCAAGGGAAAGCATGTTGCAGCCCAGGTGAGAACAACACTTTATGACTATACAATAGCAGTGGACGGACAACCCTGGTCCAAGACTTTTTCCTGCGTGTGGGAACCAAGGTTTAATCCTGTAAACAGGTCAGTCGTTGCTCCTGTTAGAATTGACGGTAAATGGGGGCTGGCTCTGGATGAACAAATTTTATGGCAGGCAAAGTTTGTTCAACTCTGGCATCAGCAATTCAGCCCTGACGGGGAACAAATTGCCGCTATAGTAGCTCCTAAATTTGGACAATGGACAGTGGCCCTGGATGGAATTCCCTGGAAGAGCCGATTTAATGACCTTGTTACGGATATGGTTTACAGTCCGAACGGCAAGAGAATAGCTGCTTTGGGCAAAAATGGTCAAAAATGGTTTGTTGTTGTAGATGATCACGTCTGGAATAAGGCCTATGATATGGTTTGGAAGCCAGTGTTTAGTCCTGATAGTGAGCATGTGGCAGTTAAGGTTGAACTTGGTAAGCGTTATACCATTGCTATTGATGGGATCGAGTACAATGAGGATTTTGATGCTGTATGGGAACCTGTTTTCAGCCCGGACAGCAAGAAGCTAATGATCAGAGCCGTTAAGGGTGAGAAATATTACCGTATTATTGTTCCGGTAGAAGACATCAAAAAATAAGGGGAAGATATGCACGGAATTTATAATTTTATTACCGGACCTTTGGCCTGGGTTTCTTGGTCAATATTTATTTTAGGTATTTTATACCGGTTGGCAAATATAACGCTCTCTGCAAAAAAAAGAGATGGTGTAGTATTAAATTATTTTAATTTAAAATACGCTTTACGGTCAATACTGCATTGGATGATTCCTTTTGGTTCAGTAAATATGCGCAAGCATCCAATTATGACTATTGTATCCTTCTCTTTTCACATAAGCTTACTTGTTGCTCCGATTTTTCTACTTGCTCACGTAATACTGTGGGAAGAATTTTTTGGGATTAGTTTTTGGACTATTCCAGATAAAGTCGCAGACATAATGACTGTAGTGGTTATTGCTGGTTGTCTATTTTTTGCTGTACGCAGAATAATTATAAAGGAAGTAAAATTTGTTACTTCACCTTCAGATTATCTTTTACTGGTTTTAGTTGCGTCTCCATTTGTATTTGGCTTTTTGGCTTATCATCAATGGTTTGATTATCAATTGATGCTTATTTTGCATATTCTTTCGGGAGAAATACTTTTGGCTCTCATTCCTTTTACTCGTCTTGTACACATGGTTTTTGCTCCTTTAGTCAGGGCATATACCGGATCTGAATTTGGGGGAGTGAGACATGCCCGGGATTGGTAGTAACTGATGCCAAGCTATCCCGCTGTAAAAATGTACAACATACACAAACAATAGGAGACGAATACGCTATGAATAAGGAAACAAGCAACAAAAGCCGGGAAATTGTGGATGAAGGATTGATTGCCGGTGTTCGAAAACTTACTCCTGCGCGAATTGAGAAGGTTATAAACCAGGTTTTAAAGAAGGAAACAGGAGCAAGGCTTGAGGCATATATCAATACTTGCGTACATTGTGGCCTTTGCTCAGAAGCCTGTCATTATTTTCTTTCTCATGACAGAGACCCTGTATATTCTCCTGTGGGAAAAGTTAAGCAGACCATCTGGGAGATTTTAAAGCATAAAGGAAAAGTAAGTACAGGTACTATATTAAAGGCAGCCAGGATTGCCTACACCGAGTGCAATCTCTGTAAACGCTGCTCTATGTATTGTCCATTCGGCATTGATATAGCTTACATGATAAGCATTATGAGACGTATTTGTCATCGCCTGGGAGTAACACCTCAATATATTCAGGATACAGCGCACAGTCACTCGGCAACCATGAATCAAATGTGGGTCAAAGATGACGAATGGATAGATAGCCTCCAATGGCAAGAGGATGAAGCCAGGGACGAGATTCCCAATTTGCGTATCCCTTTAGAAAAGGAAGGAGCGGATGTTTTATACTCGGTCATTGGACCAGAGCCCAAGTTTCGTACCCAGCTTATTTATCAGGCGGCAGTAATCATGAACGAGGCTGGTGTGGATTGGACAATGCCTGCCACACCTGGCTGGGACAACAGCGATATGGCCATGTTTACGGGGGATTACGAACTCATGGGAAGGCTAAAACGTTTGCATTTTGAAACTGCAATGCGCTTGAAGGTAAAACGGATAGTCATGGGTGAGTGTGGTCATGCTTACAGGTCTGTATATGATACTGGAAATCGCTGGCTTGGTTGGAAAGATATGCCTATACCTATTATTCATGCTGTTCAATTTTACTGGGAACTACTTAATGAAGGGAAACTAAAGGTGGCCAAAAAATTTGAGGAACCCGTAACCTTTCATGACCCCTGTAATATTGTCCGGGGAATGGGTTTGCATGAAAAAGCCAGAGAAGTAGTCAAGGCTTTCTGTAAAGATTTTGTAGAGATGTACCCGAACAGGGAGCATAATTATTGCTGTTGTGCAGGGGGAGGGGTGATCAATTGCGGCCCTCCATTTAAAATGACCAGAATTACAGGAAATAGGATCAAGGCTGAGCAACTCAAGGCAACCGGAGTAAAGGTAGTTATTGCACCTTGCCATAATTGTCATGGTGGGCTTGATGATATCATCCATCATTATGGTCTTGGTATGGAACTTAAGTTTCTGGGGGATATAATCTACGAATGTATGGAAAAACCGAACGCTGTCTAATTATGAGGTTAATGATGACAAAAAAGAGTTTTTTTTATGCGATTATCTTGCTGGGCATTGTATTTTCTGTAGGACCTGTCTTTTCACAGGTTGAAGAACCTCTTTTGCTGGGACAGGACTTTCAGCCAAGACAAAGACCTGGAGTTATTTTTGATCATGATGCCCACAATGAAAAGGCCGGAATCGAGGACTGTAATGTATGTCATCACGTATATAGAGATGGCAAACTTGTCCCGGATGAATCATCAGAGGATCAAAAGTGCTCGGATTGTCATAAACAAAAGAGCAGTGATGGCGGCACACCACTTATGAAGGCCTACCATGAGCGATGTAAAGGTTGTCATGTAAAAGAGAAAAAAGGCCCTATTACCTGTGGAGAATGTCACAAGAGAGTTAAAAAATAAGGAAGTTAAAGTTTAATTTTCAAATATAATTATATTACGATTTTTACAAATTTCGGTATGCATTTATTGAAGTGTAAAGAACCTGCAAAAAGTCGAAGTATGTAATTTTCTCTCAAGCGGGAAAATAAATTAAAACTTAAATCTTAAATCGCCCTGCAATTCCGCCTCTGGCGGAATTGCAGGGCGATCGTTTTTGAGGTGTGTTATTTATGATCAAGAAGTCTCGTTTTATTATTAGAGCGATATTTTTTGCAATTATGTTTGTTGCTATTATAAAGTATATTTATTTTGTTAATACCGGTCATGGACGATCTGATATAATTGAGATTCTTTGTCCAATTGGTGGATTTTACAGCTTAGTAATGTGGTTTAAAACAGGGTTTGTAGATCATATTCATCCTGCAGGTATGATATTTATTTTAGCTGGTATTATTACTACTCTTTTTTGTATGAAGGGATTTTGTGGGTGGATATGCCCTGTAGGCACATTTTTAGATAGTTTAACATTTATTCGAGAAAAAATCGTGGGCCAAAATGTACCTGACATAAACATGCCACCCAAGTTGAAATTTATACTTGAAAATTTTCTTTACTTAATCAAATTTGGCACTACAGTAGCTTTAGTTTATTTTATTGTCCGCCTGCCAGGCCAGATAATGCCTATGATATATCAAAGTACTGTTCTTCCTGAAGATGTGAGCTTGTATAAATTTTGGATTGATGCTTTTGATGGAAAGCACAACATAACTTTAGGAGTGATTGTAGGAATATTAGTTTTCTCATATTTTATTCCACGATTTTGGTGTAGATATCTTTGTCCTTTGGGTGCTTTTTATGGAATATTTAATATTTTTTCCTTTTTGAGACTAAAAAAGGAAGATAGTTGCACGAACTGTAAATTATGTAATAAAGAATGCCCGATGGGCTTGTCTCCTTATACTAGTAAACTGCTTAACAATACAAGATGTATAGCTTGTCTAAATGCAATGGAAAAATGTCCTAATCACAGTCTGTCTCTTTCATTTCTTGGTATTTATAAAATTAAGCCAATTATTTATCCTTTGATTTTGGTTTTGTTATATTTAGGAATTATTGGATTTGCAGTACAAAAGGATATGTGGACGTCTAAATTAAGCCCACGGATGTATGCAAAAATTTTTATGCAGCATGGTATTATGAAGCCCTGGATGGTAGAGTTGTTGAGGAAGGATACAAAGGGCGACTCTCATCGCTAATTAATTTTTTTCTGTTGGACTACAGATGAACACCTTCAAGTTTCTTTGTTTGTGCTTGCAATTTTTTCGCTTAGGCCACCAACATTGGCGTCAGGAAAAGATAATCTTTCACGTTATAGCTTTTTTGACCATTGCAGTTGATAGTGATATTTTGGGAGTCGACAATTTTGGTTGAGCACGGTATGATTTTCTTCCAACACGTGAAAAACATATCGGCTTCAAGCCTTAGGACTGGGTCGTGCCTGGGCGAAAATACTATAAACCAAGAAATTTTCAGATAAGAAAAGAGCTTATTGTCAAGAGGCTCAGATTTACATATTAAAGAGACTTTCTTTTATAAAAAAGGCAAAATTTATTTTTTAGGATTAAAGTGAGGTCAGTGGCGGGATTTAGTCCTGCTACCCTGGCGTAATTTTGCTAAAAAAATTATTTTTGACTTGCACCCGCTTTAAATCTGAGTTCAAAACGGGTGAGGAAAACTTCGTGCAAAGACGTCAATATTTACGCAAATATCATCTAAATGGAGTTAGTTAATGCATGAAATGTCTATTGCTCAGAGCCTGGTTGATATTATCAAAGAAGAAATGGACAAACATAATGTGACCAAATTGATAAAGGTAAAGGTAAAGTATGGACAGATTTCAGCCATTGTGCCCGAGGCCCTGGAGACAGCTTTTCAGGTTATGACAGTTGGAACGAGGATGGAAGGGGCAAAGTTGGAAACAGAAGAGGTCCCATTGCGTGCTAAATGTCGTAATTGCAGTAAAGAGTTTAGTCCGCAAGAAGACGATTTGCTGATTATGACCTGCCCGTTTTGCGAGACAGAGTTTGGGCATGAAATAATTTCCGGGAAGGAGTTATACATAGAAGAGATCGAAGCAGAGTAGTAAAATTTAAAAAATTAAAGGAGAAAAATATGCAAATCCCTGTTGTGCGTAATATATTGGAGGCCAATGAACTGATAGCCCAAGAGTTAAGCCGAACCTTTTTGCAGAGGAGAATTTTAGCCTTAAATTTAATGAGCTCGCCTGGCGCTGGCAAGACCACTCTGTTGGAAAAAACTTTAACAGATTTAAAAGGTGAGTTTAAAATGGCTGTCATCGAGGGAGATGTTCAAACCAACAATGATGCCCAGAGAGTAGCGGCTACCGGGGCCCAGGCTCTGCAAATCAATACTGATGGAGGCTGCCACTTGGACAGTTCCATGGTTTTGGAAGCAGTAAACAAAATGGACTTGGATGGTGTAGATATTTTGTTTATTGAAAATGTGGGTAATCTGGTTTGTCCTGCTGAGTTTAGTGTGGGTGAAGATTACAAGGTGACCATTTTAAGCGTGGCTGAAGGTGATGATAAGCCTGAGAAATATCCGCTTATTTTTGCGGAATCCAAGGTTATGCTCTTAAATAAAGTTGATCTCCTGCCCTATGTTGATTTTAGTCTGGAGAGAGCCAGTAATATTGCCAGAAGTTTAAATAAAGATATTGAAATTTTCCCTGTGTCAGCCAGAACAGGAGAAGGATTGGATAAGTGGTACGATTGGTTGAGACAAGAGGTGGACAAAAAGAAGAAACGTTAACTTTTATGTCTCTTCCTAAAGATATTTCATTGGATGCAATCCTAGACAGCATTGCTGACGGGGTTTTTACTGTTGATTTGGACTGGAATATTACCTTTTTTAATGCGGCTGCAACTAAGATCACAGGCATCCGGGCTGAAGATGCCCTGGGGCATAAATGCTGGGAGGTGTTTCGTTCCAGTATTTGTGATGGTCAGTGTGCCTTAAAGCACTGCTTAAAGCACAATAAGAATATCACAAACAAGTCAATTTTTATTATTCGTTCAGATGGACAAAAGATTCCAATCAGCATCAGTGCCGCACCACTGCATAATAAAAAGGGCGAGATAATTGGAGGGGTAGAGACATTCAGAGATCTGACCGCCATCCATATTTTTCGTCAGCAGGTGGAGGAAAAGTACACTTTTGAAGATATTGTGGGTAAAAGTCAGGCCCTGGCTAAGATATTTCGCGTTTTGCCGCAAGTTGCCCGCAGTAATTCTACTGTGCTTATTACTGGCGAGTCAGGCACAGGCAAGGAACTTTTTGCCAGGGCAATCCACAATTTGAGTACACGCAAAAATGGGCCCATGATCACGGTAAATTGTGGGGCTTTACCTGAAAATTTGCTGGAATCAGAACTATTTGGGTACAAAGCAGGTGCCTTTACTGATGCTAAAAAAGATAAACCGGGTCGTTTAGTTCTGGCTCATGATGGAACGATTTTTTTAGATGAAATCGGAGATTTACCCCTTCCGCTGCAGGTTAAGCTCCTGCGCTTTCTCCAGGAAAAGACCATAGAACCACTGGGAGGGACTGAAAGCATAAAGGTTGATGCCAGGGTAATTGCGGCTACCAATAAAGACCTGGAGCAGATGGTCGAGAGTGGGGCTTTCCGGCAGGATTTGTATTATCGCTTAAATATTGTCCAGTTAAGGCTGCCTCCTTTGCGGGAGAGGCCGGAAGATTTACCTTTACTTATAAACCATTTTATCCGTCGGTTTAATGTTATTCAAGATAAGGACATTCAGGGTGTTTCTGAAGATGTTTTAGCTATTTTGATGCGTTATAAATTTCCCGGCAATATCAGGGAGTTGGAAAATATTCTTGAATATGCCTTTATTCTTTGTCCTGGGGGATTTATTCAAGTCGAGCACTTGCCTGAACATCTGCAAGACCAATCAAAGCGGGCTGAAAATGCACCCAGAACATTAGAAGAAATTAAGTGCCAGGCAGTTTTAGATGCGCTGGCCAGAAATAATGGCCGCAAAATGGCCACCTGCCGCGAGCTAAAAATATCCAAAGATACCCTTCGCCGTATGCTCGCTCGTTGTCAGAAAATAGCGCAAAAATAACCTATTGTATTATCGTCTTATTTTTTCGGTTACCGCACAAGGCTCTTGTCCTACACACATGGTGGGTGTGCAGGACAACAAAAAGACGAATTTGGTTATAGAGTCTCTGCCCAAACCTTACTTAATCTGGTAGTCAAAATGGTGTTTGGCCACAGACTCTATAACACGGAGATTGTTGCCAGGCCTTCTTGAACCCGCAACAGGTTATCGTGACCTTGGTTGGTTAGCTATCATTGTCCGTTTTATTAGGAAGTTTCCACGCAAATATAAAAAATATTAGTGAAATAGCCAGAGCAACAATTACTCCTGGAACACTTTCAATTAACGATATGAATGACGGGTTACCTGTCGCAGCAAGCGTTGCTTTCCCTCCTGCTATTTTTTGCATTAAAAAAGTGTTTTTTAATCCTGCGAAAACGAGCATATAAACAAAGGCTCCGAATAGTCCTCCGACTACAAAGTACCTTGCGTCCTTTCTTCCATCCCCTAAACCAGCAAGGCCGGTACCAGGGCAATACCCAGCGATCGCAAAACCAAGACCAAGAATACCACCGCCAATTATGACGCCCCAGTAGCTGGACTTAACTGACAGGTGAGTGGGATCAATGATACCGAGTGTTAGTCCCAAAAAAAGGAGAGCACTGCTGAGCGAGATGCCCCATATAATTGTTTTCATTAGATGAAAATCTTTCAACCTCAGCATATTAATGATATTTTGTGGGTTGGCTGCACCAATTCGATGTAGTACAAAACCAAATAGTGTACCAAGTATTATTGCAAGTAATATATCCATAAATACCTCCATTTATTTGCGGCCATACATTAAGATTGCCAGTGGAATTGCTGTTGCGAAAGCGCCTAACGTGAAAAGATAACCGCTCAAGGAAGTCTGCATCATCCCGCTCATCATATGTCCACTGGTACAGCCCCCTGCCAACCTTGCTCCAAATAAAACTAGAAATCCACCGATAAAAGAAACCAAGTAACGTTTATAAATACATGAACCAAATCTCTGGCGCCAAACTTCAGGCGCCTGCCGATCCTTTTCGGTTGCTTTAGGCCCCTTGGTTTTAGCCGAAAGAAAAGAGCCTAGAATTATACCAAATACAAAAATATAGCTATAGTTAAGTGGATTGGCTATATTCTTCGCATACTTTCCTCCGCTTTTATTCAAATATGCGTTGGTACTTGAGTAACCAGTCTTGGTTTTGGGATTTACTTGAACAAGATCATCGGAAAATAAATTCCATATGATGCCATCAAAGATAACGAATTGCGTTGATACTCCAATTGGTTTTACTAGCCACACTGCGACTAGAAACACTAGGGCAAGTGCAATTCCTCCTCGAAACCAATTTAATTGTCCAGACATAATTCCTAACTCCTTGCGGTTTAGGCTGACCACTTAAGGACAGCTAGTGGAAAGCTCGGCAGCCCCACAATGCGGGACTATGAGCTTTGAAAAAAAACTATAGGCAGGGTTTACAGCGCGGACTGCTCGGAAAACGTTCGCTGCGCATTTGCCGTTTTGCCGTACCGCCTTGTTGGCCATTTATTATTTTATTTCAGTTGAAAGATAAAAATAAGGTTACCAAGAAAATTGAATAATGTTGAGTACGTTGTGAACAAACTATGTTGGACTAAATAAATTACAAACTAGAGGTCGCGAAAAATTTGAACAAGAGGAGAGTGAGCCGTACCAGATAGAAGTATTATAAATTATAATAATTCTCAATGTTAGAAATATATACATATATATAGAATTAATAAATTTAATGTCAACATAAAAAAATATGATTTATTTCTTTTTTTTTCTTAACAACGTGGAGTCTTTTTCAATTAATTATATCTCTAATAATTTTTTATGGGTTGACGACTTTCTGAAACTTGTAACGAATTTTCAATCTCATATGCACCCGAACCTTACTTGCCCCTCAAATCTTCCGCGGTCTTAAAGAAATGGCTCGCATTTGGCTCGCAAACTGCCTGCATATTGCAGGCAGTTTTGACTTTTTTTGACAATTTTTGACTATCACAAAAAAGCTCTTGACCTGGCATTAACCCTTGATATACAAGGCTTCTCAGCAGTTAGCCGGGATAGCTCAGTTGGTAGAGCAGCTGATTCGTAATCAGCAGGCCGTGGGTTCAAGTCCCATTCCCGGCTCCATAGAATTCAAGGGCTTATGGTAAAACGCCATAAGCCCTTTTTATTTTGTGGCATTTGGATATAACAAAATATAACACTAACCAATAACTAACATTAGGGCCAAACCTAGTTTTATGATATAGCCAGACAAGCCATAAAAGAGTCTGTGGTCAAATCTCATTTTGACTACCAGATTAGAAATATTGGTTTCTTGAACGCATTGCAAAGGGCTGAGTAACCCTGCACCACTATTATATCTCCAAGGCTTTGTCCAAGTTGAATTTTTCTTCGGTCACGGCCGTAGGTTTCGATGGGACATCTTCAAAAAAGATACACAACTATGTGGCCGTTTTTTATTGACCTTGACCGAAAAGATAGGCCGGTCTTTTTCGCTACTCCAGGCAAGGGCAAAGAATGTTTGAAACGATTCAGCAATCAACTGATTTTTTAGGGAAAAAAGGTATGAAAGCTATTCTTTCTGTCAGCAGGAGGACAGATATTCCGGCCTTCTATACAGAATGGTTTCTTAACAGATTAAAGGCTGGATATGTGTGTATAAGACATCCATATACAAGAAAGTGGAGAAAAGTGTCATTAAAACCAGAAGATCTTGGCGTAATTGTTTTTTGGTCTAAGAATTATTCTCCTCTTTTGAAACAAATAGAAAAAGTAGAAAAAAGAATTTCTAATTTATTTTTTCATTTTACAATCACAGGCAATGCAGCTCTTGAACTCAATGTGCCATCTTATACAGAGACGGTTAAAGATTTTATTTTTATTTCTAAGAGATATTCAGCTAGACATATTATTTGGCGTTTCGATCCTATATGTATTACTGATAAACTATCATTTAGTTATTATGAAGACAAATTTATAAAATGCGCAGAGCAATTACAAGGATATACTCAGACATGTTATATCAGTTTTGTAAATTTATACAAAAAGGTTTTTACAAATTTTAAAAAGTATACAGGCCAAAAAATTGTTGAAGTTAATTTAGCTGAAAAAAGAGAATTTGTTTATAAGTTGGCTAACATAGCTGAAAAATACAATATAAGGCTATATACTTGTTGTAATGACTGTCTTTTGTGTAAAAATGTTCATAAGGGAAGTTGTATTAATGGTTATTATCTGGCAAGGCTTTTTCAATTGCCATTGGAAGTAAAGTCTGCAGCAACCAGAAAAGAATGTGCTTGCGCTAAGAGTGTTGATATTGGATCTTATGATACTTGTATTCATGGCTGTCTCTATTGTTATGCAAATACTAATAAAGAAAAGGCTGAGAGTTTTTATAAAAATTTTTCTCCAGACTGGAATTCATTGGAAGGAATTGTAAATTTGAAGGAGATAAAGGAGAAATCCTATGTCGTCCATCGCGCTACCTTGTTATAAGATAAAAGAGTTCTTGGATTGAGGATGCGCCTGCAAAAAATCGCTTTTTGCAGGCAATGTTGAATTTTGGATTATGAATGTTGAATTATTTAAACGGGTCACAGGATATCTTTTGCTAAAATTGTAAATTTTTTAATTTTTACAGTTGCATCATTGAGATTATAATAAAATTTTAGAAGATTGGTTTATAAGTGCTATTAATATATCAGATTTAGAGGAATGTAAGACAAAACGATAAAGGACTGCATGAAGGCAACAGGCGAAAAGGGTGCCAAGAGTACAAACTGTTTAAGTGACGGCACTAGTGTCCGGTTAAAAATATTTCAATAAAGGCAATAAGTTAGGCGATTTGTTTCGTTGTTCATTTTGTTCATGT